>RGVT01000369.1 GCA_010027105.1 Planctomycetia bacterium | reverse complement strand
TAATATCATATGATATTATATTATAATTCATGATATCATAGATGGAAATGTATATTGGTGATAAATATTTTTTGAAAGAAATCCACAAATTGATTCATTTCGTTATGTAAAATCATTTGTATTTTTTTTTCTTGTTGACAATAGCTTTTTCTTGTAAAAAAGTTACAAACAACTTTTCGATATCATATCATATCATATCATCATATCATTATATCATTTTTTTCGTTTAAAAAGATGAAAACAAACTCTGTCTTTTTACAAAATCATGTTCGAATGCAGTTTCTACTAACAATCCATTCGCATATACACCAAAATTTCGTCGTGGATTTGTATCTTCTAAAGCAAAATGATAGATCATAATATCTTCTTCTTTCATATATGGAATCGTGCGTTCGTCTACACATGTCATTAAGCGGTATTTATCATCCGTGCAAAAAACACGGCCAAATTGTTTTAAAATGGATGTCTTTTGAGATGTTGTCAATCTATCGACTAAAATAGAATGACAACCAGTAAGATATAAATCTTGAAATAAATCGGGATACACATTTTTCGATAATTGATACATTCGATTTTTACTTCTTGAATGATCTCCAGGATTTTTCAAAATATTATACCCAATCTTTTTTACTTTTTTATAATCAAGTTCTTGAGATTTTTTCGGCTTATATATTTTTACATAGTGGTCGGTTGTTAACGACTGCACTGGCAGATATCTTTCCTCTAGATTATTGGGATCAATAGTAAGAATAAGAGAATCTTTTCCAAAACAAACAACGTCGTCTGTATATACACTACTAACAAAAATTCCAGAAACACTGTCGGAACTCCATAATGTGCCCGGAGGGTAAATAGTTCCTATCGGTGGATTTGTTATTCCATTTATTGTGTAGGTTCCATAAGATGAATTCTCAAGAGACCAACCAGAAAATATTTTACCGGGAGGAATAATAAAAGATATATCTGTAATCGTGAGTAGAGATCCAGAATGGTCCGTTGAATTATAATATTGGGAATTAAAAGAATTTTGATAATAAATACCAGTAAATCCAACTGGTATGGACATTTCATTCATAGGTCCTAACAATAATCGTTCTGTGCAAGTGTTTAAGGTGCCATGCATGGTTCCACTTGGAAACGATACCGCTAAACCGGGAGAAATAGATAATGTTTCGCTGTCAATGATAAAATTACCTTTTTCATCTCCAGTCAAAAAAATCAGATAAGTGCGTAAAAAATCATCTTGTTTTGGAGCAATATCCATATGTAATGGTAGATCTCCTCGTATCCATCGCATAGGCACATCATTTTTAATAGGAAACCGAAATAGTTCACTGAGTTTGTCTCGTATAGGCCTGCTCAATGAAATAGTAAAATTTGCTTGTGAAGAAGATTGTAATCGTTTTTTTTGTTCATGAATAATAGGGAAAGAATCAAATATTTCTTGAATCTCAGTTGCTGTTAAACTATCTGGATAAACATTCATTTTTGTTTTTTTATCTACAACAATTTTTTTATTTTTTAATATTCATACTTTTTTTTTCTAAAAGAAAAAATATTGATTATATACATTTTTTTTTTTACAGAATGGAAATGAATCTTCTCTTATAACAACAACAGCCCTTGTTGGGCACGACGAAAATCATTGTGTACAATGGAATCCCACGCCAACGTATATTGCAATGAATGACATCGATTTAAAACAAATGTGTTTTAGCACGAAAACAACTCAAAATTCATTTTCATAAAAGCAATATAAAAAAAAATAACGTTCTAACAAAAAAAAATACAAAGGAATGAAGAAATAGAAACGAAAAAAAAAATAAAAATGCCGATGGACGATTATGATAATGCTCATTCTTGTTCATATGATACCATCATAGATATTTATAGCAATGATGATATTGATTCTATCCTCTTGACCGTTATAGGAAGAGTGGATGAAGAAATAAAAAAAAATATTATTCAATTACGAAATGCTCTTTTCATCTTAGAATATCGTTACATTACTAATATTGGCCGCGATATTTTTGGTATGAAAAGGATGATAAGGAGAAATGTAAAAAACAAAATATTCTTATTCAAGTTTGGAGAGGAAAAAAAAAAATGAATCCAAGAGCACAACACAATTAATTACTGTAATTTAAAAACAAATAATACTATATTATATTACGATCAACATGATCAATATTTTTTTTTAATCGTTTATTTAATATTTTCTAAAATGATTAAAAAAAAAT
>RGVT01000368.1 GCA_010027105.1 Planctomycetia bacterium | reverse complement strand
AGTTGATACGGGGACCGCACCGCCTGGTAGAAGGCCTCCGCGAGCGTGGCCCCGCGGGCGTAGTGGACCTGGATCGAGGCGTGGGGGAATTTCGCCTGCAGGGCGTAGGGCTCGATCACGGTGCCGCTCGAACCGGCCGCGCCGGCCCGCAGGAACACCGAGAGCGGCGTCTGCCCGGCCGACGGCGTGAAGATGCCGCCGAAGCTCGTGAGGTTCTCGCAGATCGCGCCGGGCAGCACCGCACAGCCGCTGCCGGGCCAGTCGACGTCGGCGGCGCCGGTCATCAGGCCGGCCACGTCGCGCTTCCCGATCGGCAGCACCCCCTTGACGATCTCGGCCTGCACGCCGAGCTTCTCCAGCGCCGAGACGGTGCCAGCGAACGGGGGGCTGCGGGTGGTGGTGCGCACGTCGGAGTTGGTCGCGAAGTAGATCGTGCCGGGGGGCCGCGTGCCGTCGGCGGCCACGGCCGACCGCAGGTAGCGGAGGATTTCGCCGAGGGAGTTGCCGCGGCCGTCGGTGACGCCGAGCATCACGGAGAGCAGATACCGCGAGCCGCCGGCCTCGATCAACTCGCCGTGCGGCCCCCAGCCGTACCAGCCGCGAAAGCCGAGCGTCGTGGCCGGCACGCCGTCGGCGTCGACGGGCCGCCAGTAGCGGTTGCTCGCGGGGTCGAGGTAGGCGGGGCTGCCCGCCTGCACCGCCGCGTGGAGCATGGTCATGCCGGTCAGCGATCCCGAGGGGAACTTGTCGCGGCCGACGAGCTCCCGCGGCAGTTCCCCGGCGAAGTCGACCCGCCAGGGAAAGTCGGTCGAGTAGGCGATGCAGTCGATCTGCGGCGCGAGTTTGCGGGCGTCGATCGCCTGCAGGATCGGCCGGAGGATGTCGGTGCGAAAGGCCGCGATCGGCACGGCTTCGCGATCCCCCTGCCAGGGCAGCATGAGAACGTTGATCGGTGGGATGCCGCGGAGCGCCGCGTAGGCGTTGGCCACGGCCAGGCTGTCGGCGCTCGCCGCGTTGACGACGAGGAACACGTTTTCGGGCCCGCCGCCGCCCTGCGCCCGTCCGCCGGCGGCCACGGCGGCCACGAGCGAGAAGACAACCCGGAAGAGACTGCGCTGGCTCACACGAACGTCCTCGCGGAGGCTGCGACGCCGCCGCCGAGGTAGTTGTACGTGATCCAGGTTTCCGGTGGAATCGGGTGACCGGCTAGACTCCCGGCATGGGATCGCGCGCAGACATCGGACGCCGATCGGCCGCCTGGGCGGGCTGGGCGTGGGCCACGGCGGCCGCCACGCTCGCCGCCGCCGAACCGGCCGCCTTCTCCGGCGCTCGGGCGCTCGGGCATCTGGAAGCGCTGGCGGCGCTCGGCCCGCGGCCGAGCGGCTCGGCCGGCATGGAGCGGCAGCGGGAACTGCTCGTGGCGCACTTCCAGGCCGCCGGAGGCCGCGTCTCCCGGCAGCCGTTCCAGGTGCGCGACCGGCGCGGCGGGCAGCCGGTGCGCATGGAAAACCTCGTCGTCGAATGGCATCCCGACCGCGCCGACCGCGTGCTCATCGGGGCCCACTACGACACGCGGCCGTTTCCCGACCGCGATCCCGTCGATCCGCGGGGCGTGTTCCTGGGGGTCAACGACGGCGGCAGCGGAGTCGCGGTGCTCATGGAACTCGCCGCCGCCGTGCGGGCGCTGCCCGGGCCGGTGGGCGTCGATTTCGTGTTCTTCGACGCCGAGGAGTTCGTGGTCGCCCCGCGGGATCCCTACTGCCTCGGGTCGAACCATTTCGCGCGGCAGTACGCCGCGGCCGTGCAGGCGGGCGGCCAGCCCCACCGCTACCGCTGCGGCGTGATCCTCGACATGGTGGCCGACCGCGACCTCGAGATCTTCCAGGAGCAGCACAGCGTGGAGTGGCCCGATACGCGGCCTGTGGTGACGGGCCTGTGGGACGCCGCGGCCCGGCTGGGGGTGCGGCAGTTCGTGCCGCGGCCGAAGCACACGGTCGAGGACGACCACGTGCCGCTGCGGATGATCGGCCGGATCCCCACCTGCGACGTGATCGACTTCGACTACCCGGCCTGGCACACGACGCGCGACACGCTCGAGCAGTGCTCGGCCGAGTCGCTCGAGGCCGTCGGCAGGGTGGTGCTCGAGTGGCTCCGCGGACTCGAGTGAAGGGCGGCATGGAAACCGGCTCCATCCGCACCGCGCGGCTGCTCGTGCCCGATGTGGGAATGCCCGGCGCCCCGATCGCC
>RGVT01000367.1 GCA_010027105.1 Planctomycetia bacterium | reverse complement strand
TGATGGAGGTTTCCCTATGGCGGACAACGCCAACCAGACGCCCGCTGAGCCGATCAAGGCTTCGGCGGAAGACGCGGCGAAGGTCGCCGCGGGCACCCAGACCCCCGCTCCCGTGCAGCTGCCCGGCGTGACCGGCACGACCGGCGGCGACGGTGCCCAGCTCGTCGACGCCGACTCGATCGCCGCCAAGGTGCTTGAGACGCTCAAGGCCCAGATCAAGGCCGAGCATCTCGCCGGCATCCGCGCCGAGCGGCCGGCCGTCCCGGCGGCCCACGTCGTCGCGAAGCCGGCCGAGACGGAGGCGGTCATCACGGCCGCTCTGTGCCTCGCCGGCGGGCTCTCCGACGTGGAGAAGCACTTCGACGAGCGGACGCTCGAGGCCGCCCACAAGCGGCGGAACATCGGGCTCCAGGAGATGCTGCTGCGGGCGGCCAAGGCGAACGGCTACGACGCCGACGTCTTCAAGCTTCACGACGGCAATCTCCGCGAGGTGCTGCGGGCGGCGTTCGCGACCCACTCGATCGCCAACGTCACCTCGGCGACCTACGGCAAGTTCCTGCTCAACGGCTACACGGCCGTGGAATCGGTGTGGGATCGGATCTCGCTGATCCGCCCCGTCAACGATTTCAAACAGGTCACGGGCGTGCGTGTCAACGGCGGCTTCGAATTCGAGGAAGTCGGCAACAGCGGTGAGCTGAAGTCTGCGGATGCGAGCGACGAGGCGCGGTCGTTCGGTGCGAAGACCTACGGGCGGATCAGCACGATCACCCGCAAGGACATCATCAACGACGACCTCGGTGCCCTGACCGTGGTCCCGAGCCGTCTCGGCCGTGGTGCCGCGACCAAGCTCAACAAGGTCTTCTGGCAGGAGTTCGAGGCCAACAACGCCACGTACTTCGCCAAGAAGGCCGCTGCGGCTGGCAACGCGTTCTCGATCGACAGCCTCGAGGCGGCCGTGACCGGCTTCTCTAAGCAGACCGATCCGGACGGCAGCCCGCTGGCCGTGTCGCCCGAGATGCTGCTGGTCCCGAAGGACCTGGAGATCCCGGCGATGAAGGTCATGGGCAGCCAGCTGCTCATCGGCGGCTCCTCGGTCTCGACGGCGAGCAACGTGTTCGCCGGCCGCTACCAGATCGTTTCGAGCTTCTACCTGTCGAGCGCCTCGACGTGGTGGCTCGTGGCGAATCCGGGTGCTCTCAACGCGATGGAGGTGCTGTTCCTCAACGGCCAACGCAACCCCACGATCGAGCAGGCCGAGGCCGACTTCGACGTGCTCGGCATCGCTGTCCGCGGCTACCACGACTTCGGCGTGGCCAAGGGCGAGCCGAAGGCGTGCTACCGGATGGCCACCGCCTGATCCGGCGTGACGTGAACCGTGCCCGGGGGCCGGCCGACCGGCCCCCGGGGTTTCGATTTTCCAGTTTCATAGATCTAGAAAGCAGGTGTCTCAATGGCTTCGTGGGTGCAAGAGGGCGAAACGATCGACTACACGCCGTCGGCTGCCGTGGCCGCAGGCGAGGTGGTTGTGATGGGGACGACCGGCATCGGCATCGCCGATCGGCCGATCGCTGCCAACGAGAAGGGCGGGCTCGTGGTCGAGGGCGTTATCGAAGAGGTCAAGGCAACCGGTGCCATCACTCGCTTCGCGAAGGTGTACTGGGACGCGACCGCCAAGAAAATCACGACGACGGCCACGAACAACGTGCTCGCCGGCTATGCCGTCGAGGCGGCCGCTGACGGTGACGCTGTCGTTCGCGTCAAGCTGATGCGTTCGTAGTCGGCTCGCGCGCAAGGGGCCGGGGGTGGCGGGCAGCGTTCCACGCAGCCCGCCCCCGGCCCCCGGTGGGCCTGGAGGTGGTCGTGCAGGACATGCTCAAAAAGGCCGAGGCGTGGTTCGAGGGACAGCGGCGAGAGCACTTGTCTGTCAACGTCGAATACCGCCCGAAGGTCGGCCTGCCGAGAGCCTGCCGTGCCACGCTGGTTGTCGGCCGATGGGAGGCGATGGACAAGGCGGGAAACGTCGTCCGGATCGAGACTCGCGACTTCCTGATCCACCGCGACGACCTGCGGCAGGATCCGGCCCGCGGGGATCGCGTAGCGGTTACGGAAAACGGAACCGAGAAGCTCTACGAAGTAGCGATCCCGGACGGGTCGCAAAACGCCTGGCGATGGTCTGACCGCTCGGAAACGATTCGCAGGATTCACACGATGGCCGTGTCCGGCTCGACCGCTGTGCCTAACGAAACGCT
>RGVT01000366.1 GCA_010027105.1 Planctomycetia bacterium | reverse complement strand
GACATCGACGTGCAGCTCAAGCGGCGGCACGACCTGATCCCCAACGTCGTGGAGGCGGTGAAGGGCTACGCCGGCTACGAGAAGGGCACGCTCGAGGCGGTGATCTCCGCGCGGTCCCGGGCGATGAGCGCCCAGGGCCCCAAGGAGGCGGCCGCGGCGGAGAACGCCCTGAGCGGCACGCTCAAGAGCCTGTTCGCCCTGGCCGAGGCCTATCCGCAGCTCAAGGCGAGCGAGCAGTTCTCGCACCTCCAGCAGCAGCTGGCCTCGATCGAGGACGCCCTCCAGTCGTCGCGGCGCTACTTCAACGCCACCGTCCGCGAGCTCAACACCACGGTGCGGATGTTTCCGTGGAACCTGCTCGCCGGAGTCGCCGGGGCCCGGCCGCGGGACTTCTTCGAGATCGGTGACGACGCCGAGCGGGCGGTCCCGCGCGTCAAGCTGGACTGACCGCATGGCGAGCAGGCCCGCCGGAGTCGTGACGCGGGCGGCGTTCGCGGCGTGCCTGGTCTGGGCCGCGCCGGCCGCGTGCCTGGCCCGCTCGATCACGATCGAGGACTTCGCCGTCGCGATCGACGTCGACGGCGCCGGGATGCTCGACGTCGTCGAGACGATCCGGCTGCGGTTCGACGGCTCCTGGAACGGCATCCACCGCCGGATCCCGGTGGTCTACCGCACGGCCCGCGGCGAGGACTACCGGCTCCGGCTGTCGGTGGTCGCCGTGACCGACGACCGCGGAGCCGCCCTGCGGTACGAACTGCGGCAGGACCGCCACTACGAGAGCCTGCGGATCTTCGTGCCCGGGGCGGCCGACGCCTCCCGCACGGTGGTGGTCCGCTACCGCGTCGGCCGGGCGCTGCGGTTCTTTCCCGACCATGACGAGCTGTATTGGAACGTCACCGGCGACGAGTGGGCCTTTCCGATCGCGGCGGCCCGGGCCCGCATCACCCTGCCCGGCGCGCTGGTGAACCTGCGGGTCAACGCCTTCACCGGGCCCTTCGGCGCCCGCGAGCGGTCGGCGACCATCAGTGTCGACGGCGTGCGGCAGGCCGCGGACGAGGCGTTTCGGCCCGCCGGGGAGTCGCCCCCGCCGCCGGGCGGCCGGCATGTCGTGGAGATCGAGGCCAGCCGGCCGCTGGGCATTCGCGAGGGGCTCACGGCCGCGGTGGCCTGGAATCCGGGCGTCATCCGCCGGCCGAGCCCGCGCGAGGAGCTGCTGGCCCGGGCCTGGGACAACCTCGGGCCGCTCCTCCTCGCCGCGGCGCTGGCGCTGGCGCCGGTGGTCGCCTTCGCCGTGCTGCTCCGCCGCTGGCTGGTGAAGGGCCGCGATCCCGCGACCGGTCCGGTGGTCGTGCAGTACGAGCCGCCCGCCGGGCTGGGCCCCGCCGAGGTGGGCACCCTCGTGGACAACTCCCCCGACATCCGCGACCTGATGGCGCTGCTCGTCGACCTGGCCGTGAAAGGCTGCATCCGGATCCGCCAGACGGCCGCCGGCGGCTGGCTGTCCCGCGCGCGGTACGCCTTCGACCTGCTCGTGCCGGAGGATCGCTGGCCGGCGCTGCCCGGCTCGGAGCGGGTCTTCCTCGAGGCGCTCTTCGACGACCGGCGGGGCGATCCGGAGGCCGCCGCGTCGGGGGTGGTCTCGTCGGTGACGAGCGACGCGCTGGAGCACCGCTTCTTCAAGCGGCTGCCCGACATCCGTTCGGCGATCTTCGACGGGCTGGTGGCGGGAGGCCACTACGTCGAGCGGCCGGACCACGTCGTGAAGGCCTATGTCGCCGCGGCGCTGACGCTCGGCCTCGTGCTCGCGGCGGCGCCGTTCGTGGCGGCGGCGGTCGTGCCGCGGCTGGCCGAAGCCGGTGTGGGCATCCTCGGCGTGGGGGCCGGCGTCCTGACGAGCATCATCATCGGGGGCTTCGGGTTCGTCATGCCGGCCCGCACGGCGCGGGGCGCCACGGCCCGGGGGGCGATCCTCGGGTTCCAGGAGTTCCTGACGCGGGTCGAGTCGCACCGCCTCGCGTCCCTGCCGCTGACGCCGGAGCTCTTCGAGCGGTATCTGCCCTACGCGATGGCGCTGGGGGTCGAGGGCCGCTGGGCGAAGGCGTTCGAGGGGATCTGCCAGGAGCCGCCGCAGTGGTACGTGGGCTCGGGGCCGGTCGTCTCCTTCGATCCCGTCGTCTTCGGCGACGACCTCGGGCGGATGTCGGCGGTGACGGCGACCGCGATGCAGTCCGGGCCGCGGTCGAGCGAGGGC
>RGVT01000365.1 GCA_010027105.1 Planctomycetia bacterium | reverse complement strand
GTAATATTTTCACTTACTATATTTTTTATATAACTCATTTTTATAACTATTAATTAAATATATAATAATTATTTATATTTTATTAATTAATTAATTTATATCCATTTATATGGACCAAATCCTTTTACTTTTATATTTTTTTTTAATGGTTCTATTATTATATTATTTCTTGTTCCATTTACTAACCAAAAAAATTGTTTATTTTTACCATAAACAGTAAAACTATTATTTTTATATTCTGATGTATATATTTCATCATCATTCATATTTTTTTCATTATAAATTGGTGTTATTTGAATTGTAAAATCATAAGCCAACGTATTCACATAATTTGGTAAATTAATTATCACATATTCATTATTTATTATCTCTCCTTTACCTCTATAATAAACACCCGCCTCAGGACCTTCTAAACAAGCATGTACTAAATATTGTTTTTTAGGATTCATTGGATGATCTATTATAAATGTTTTAGTACTATTTGCTAATATTTCATTTGAATTATAATACATTGTATTTGTTTGTCCAATTATACTAGTACTATTACTTATAGGACTTACATAAAATGCAGAAGTGTCGTTAAAAGAGCCAGTATAATTAGTATTTATTACAATTGAATTATTTTTTACTGTTTTATTATTAAATGTTTGTATATCAATAGAATATTGACCTTGATTTGTAGTTGAAAAACTATTACCTATACTAATCGAATATAACCCTTGATAATTTCCAACAAAGCTACCTATTGCAATACAATAATCACTTTGAGCAGAATATCCTACTTGAATTCCAATTGCTATAGAATTTTGACCTTGAGTTGAATATCCTGCTTGATTACCAATTGCTATAGAAGAATCACTTTGAGAAGAATATCCTGCTTGATTACCAATCGCTATAGAATATTGACGTTGAAAAGTAAATCCTGCTTGATTACCAATTGCTATAGAAGAATCACTTTGAGAAGAATATCCTGCTTGATTGCCAATTGCTATAGAATATTGACGTTGAAAAGTAAATCCTGCTTGATTACCTATTGCAATACAATAATCACTTTGATAAGAATATCCTGCTTGATTACCAATTGCTATAGAATAATCACTTTGATAAGAATATCCTGCTTGATCGCCAATTGCAATTGAATATAGACCTTGACCATTATATCCTGCTTGATTACCAATTGCTATAGATGAATCACCTTGAACAGAATATCCGGCTTGATTACCAATTGCAACAGATGATTCACCTTGAAAAGAATATCCTGCTTGATTACCAATCGCTATAGATTTTGAACTTTGTAAATTAAATCCAGCATTTTGACCAATTGCAATTGAATATTCATCTTGACCATTATATCCTGCTTGATTACCAATAGCAATTGAATGTAAAGACGCATTTATTCCAGAATTATATCCAATTAAAACTGCATATCTACCTTTTGTATTACTATAACCAGCATTATCACCTATACATAATGAACCAGTAGCTTGATTAAAATAACCCGCTTTATTTCCTATTGCAATAAGAAACCTAAGTCCAGATGAATCAATATTTGTATAACCACAATTATTTCCAATAAATATTGCAGCTTGATTTGTATGATATTGTCCTGATTTATAACCTATTGTTATGGATTCATTACTAAAATTATTTATTCCACTATTATAACAACAATTATCACCTATAGCTATAGCTCGATATTCCATACGAATAGATCCAGCATTATTACCTATTGCTATACTTTGAAATTGACAAGTATTACCTGTATTATTTCCTATTGCTATAGAACCATAACTTTGATATTTTCCAGCATTATTTCCTATTGCTATTGTAGATGTTACACTATAAAATATAGTACT
Organism: Planctomycetia bacterium; assembly: GCA_010027105.1. Taxonomy (GTDB): domain Bacteria; phylum Planctomycetota; class Planctomycetia; order Pirellulales; family UBA1268; genus RGVT01. The sequence goes on along the minus strand of RGVT01000365.1, from coordinate 397 downwards.
AGGTTTAGATAGTGGGTTAGCATTATTTCCAATAGCAATAGATGACATTCGTAATGAATTATAACCAGCATTGTTACCTATTGCAACAGATAAATCATATTGAGAAGAATATCCTGCTTGATTACCAATTGCAACAGATGAATTACCTTGAAAAGAATATCCTGCTTGATAACCTATTGCAACAGATAAATCATATTGAGAAGAAAATCCAGCTTGATAACCTATTGCAACAGATGAACCTTTTTGACCAGAATATCCTGCTTGATTACCAATTGCTATAGAATAATTACTTTGAGAAGAATATCCTGCTTGATTACCAATTGCTATAGAATTTTGACCTTGAGTTGAATATCCTGCTTGATAACCTATTGCAACAGATAAATCATATTGAGAAGAA
>RGVT01000364.1 GCA_010027105.1 Planctomycetia bacterium | reverse complement strand
GTGAACGAGCCGCCCCGGAGGATGTTGCCGCCGCCGATCACGATCGCCAGTTGCGCGCCGCGGGCCGCGGCCTGGCAGGTCTGCCGGGCCACGTGGAGCACCTCGTCCATCGAGATGCCGCGCTCCCCGGGCCGGGCGAAGCTTTCGCCCGAGAGCTTGAGGAGCACTCGGGTGTAGGGGGTGGCTTCCATGCGAAATGAGTCACCGGCGTCGGGACGGCAGCGGTCTCCTCGCTGACAAACTTCCTCGCTCGAGCGTCAGTGGTGCCGCCGACCGCCTCCGGCTCGAAAGTTCGTCACGCTCGTCGAGCAGCCGCCGATCCCTCCGCCTCCTCAACCGGTCGTTCACTGCGGTTTCGTCGTCAGCCGCCCAGCTTCCAGTTTTCCATTCGCTTCACCTCCAGCCCCGCCGCCTTGGCGAACTGGCCGACGGTCTGCTTGTCGTCCTTGACGAACGGCTGCTCGAGCAGCACGCACTGGCTGAAGAAGTTGCGCAGCCGCCCCTCGATCATCTTGGCGATGATGTTCTCGGGCTTGCCCTCGCCGCGGGCCGCCTCGGTGAGGATCTCCCGCTCCTTGGCGACGACGGCGGGATCGAGCTCGTCCTTCGTCACCGCCTGGGGCGCGAGGGCCACCACGTGCATCGCGATCTCCTTGGCGGCCGTGGCCGCCTCGGCAGCCGTCGTCTTGCCGGCCACCTCGACGAGCGCGGCCTTCGAGCCGTCGTGGTGGGCGTAGCCGCCGCACGGGGCGTCGATCCGGCAGATCCGCGCGAGGTCGAACACCTCCCGCATCCGGTTGAAGAGGTCGTCCTTGAGTTCGCCGAGCGTCTTGTCGGGGTGGGCCAGGCTCTTCTGGGCGAGGAGCTCGGCAGGAGTCTTCGCGCCGGGCCCGAGGGCCAGCGTCTTGGCCGCGTCGTTGGCGAGATCCTTGAAGTCGGGGCTCCCCGCCACCGGCGCGCTTTCGCACTTGAACTCGATCATCGTGCCGACGCCCTTGGCCAGGTCGGTATAGACGGCGAGCCGGCCCGTCGACGTCTCGCGGTCGGCCCGCAGGGCCTGGGTCTTGATGCCCTGCTTGCGGAGCCACTCGACCGCCTGCTCCGTGTCGCCGCCGCACTCCTGGAGCGCCTTCTTGCACTCCATCATCGGGAGGCCCGTCTTGTCGCGGAGGGCCATCACCGCCGCTGCCGTGATTTCTGCCATGGGAGAATTCTCTCGTACCTACCCGTTTCCGAGACGTTGAATCCTACTACGAGACACCGGCTCGGGGGCGGCAAAAGTCGCCGCTTTGCGGTCTTTCAGATTGTCGCGTGGGCCGCGGCGGCCCAATGATCCTCGAGCGTTCGCCGACCCCCTCGCCTACCCGCTCTCGAGTTGCCGCTCAATCGCCATATCGTTCTTCGAGCGGCTCATACCTTCGGGGGCTTGGGGACGGCGCGTTTGGCGGAGCGGGGCTTCGGGCCGGGCTTCGCGCCGCCCTCGCCCGTGTCGGCGCCCTCGGCGGCGACCTGGGCCTCCGCCGCCACCTGCGACTTGCCCTCGAGCACCGCGTCGGCCAGCCGGGCGGCGACCAGTTCGATCGAGCGGATCGAGTCGTCGTTGCCGGGGATCGGCAGATCGACGAGATCCGGATCGCAGTCGGTGTCGATGAGGGCCACCGTGGTGATGCCCATCTTGCGGGCCTCGTTGACGGCGTTCTTCTCCTTCTTGGGGTCGAACACCACGAGGCACTCGGGCAGCCGGGCGAGCGTGCGGATGCCGCCCAGGTTGCGCTCCATCTTGCGGAACTCGCGCCGCAGCGACGACTGCATCTTCTTGGAATACGCACCGAACTCGTCGGACGGCATCAGCTTCTCGAGCTCCTCGAGCCGGGCGAGCCGGTTGCGGATCGTGCGGAAGTTCGTGAGCGTGCCGCCGAGCCAGCGGTCGCTGACGTAGGGCATGCCGCACCGGGCCGCCTCACGGGCCACCGCCTCGGCCCCCTGCCGCTTGGTGCCCACGAAGAGCACGAGGCTGCCCGACGTGGCCACCTGCTTGAGATACTTCCGGGCCCGCAAGAGGCCGCGGATCGTCTCGCGGACATCGATGATGTGGATCAGGTTCTTGCGGCCGTGGATGTACGGCTTCATCTTCGGGTTCCACCGGCTGGCACGGTGGCCGAAGTGCACGCCAGCTTCGATCAGTTCTTGGGCCAGGACGTTCGACACGCTTCGTTTCGCAGGGGGAGAAGGGGGAGCCGGGGCCGCCGGAGCACCGCAAACTATCGGCTTTT
>RGVT01000363.1 GCA_010027105.1 Planctomycetia bacterium | reverse complement strand
CCCTCGGGCGACGCCAGGTAATGCCGATTCTCGATCAACGTCCCGTCGCGGTCGAGAAAAATTGCCGGGGGGGCGGAATGCATGGCGGACATGCTCTCATGCTACACGGAGATGACGAGCCGGGATGGGGGAGTCATACTCGGAGGCAGAGGGACCACCGTCATGCACGACGCACATCTTCTTGCCAGCCACCGCGACAGCCTTGCCGCGATTTCGGCGCTCGCCGAGCACTTCTCCACGCTCGCGGCGATCGCTGCGCGGCTCAAGGGTTGCCTCGACGGCGGCGGCACGATCTACCTCTGCGGCAACGGCGGCAGCGCGGCCGACGCCCAGCATGTGGCCGCCGAGTTCGTGGGGCGGTTTCTGCGCGAGCGGCGGCCGCTGCCCGCGGTCGCCCTCACCTGCAACACCTCGATCCTCACGGCCATCGGCAACGACTACGACTTTTCGCAGGTCTTCGCCCGCCAGGTGCGGGCGAGCGCGGGGCCGAAGGACTGCGTCGTGGGGATCAGCACGAGCGGCCGCTCGCCGAACGTGCTCGAGGCGCTGAAGGCGGCAGGGGAGCGCGGCGCCGCCACGATCGGGTTCACCGGCGCGAAGGGCCACGAGCTCGCCGCGCTGTGCGACGCCTGCCTGCTCGCCCCCTCGGAGCACACTCCCCGCATCCAGGAAGCCCATCTCCTCGCCTGGCACCTCATCTGCGACATGGTGGAGCGCGGGATCGTGGCGGAGGGTGGGGCATGAGCACCGCTCCTGCGGCCAGCGGCACCGCGTCGCCCCGGGTCGTCGTCATCGGCGACGTGATGCTCGACCGCTACTACGAGGGCACGGTCGATCGCATCTCGCCCGAGGCGCCCGTGCCCGTGCTGCACGTGCGGCGCACGTTCAACCGGCCCGGCGGCGCCGCCAACGTGGCCGTCAACGTGGCCGCGATGGGGGGCACGACGCGGCTCGTGGGCGCGGTCGGCACCGACGGGGCGGCCGACCAGCTTCGGGCCGTACTCGCCGCGGACGGCGTCGCCTGTGGCGACCTCGTGGCCGTCGGCTCGATCCCCACGACCGTGAAGACCCGGCTCATCGCCACCCACAACCAGATCGCCCGGTTCGACGAGGAGAGCCGCTTCGAGGACGGCCCGGCACGGCGAGATCTTGTGTCGCGGATCGCGTCGGCCGCGACCGACGCCGATCTCGTCCTCATCTCCGACTACGTCAAGGGCGTGTGCGACGAGACGGTGTGCCGCGCTGCCATCGACGCGGCCGCCCGCAGCGGCACGCCCGTGATCGTCGATTCCAAGAGCCACGACTTCGCGATGTTTCGCGGCGCCTCCGTGATCACGCCCAACCGTAACGAGGCGACCGCGGCGGCGGGTTTCCCGATCCGCTCGCCCGACGACGGGCTGCGGGCCGGTCGAATCATCCGCGAGCGATTCGGCATCGACGCCGTGGTGGTCACGCTCGGCGAGCAAGGGATGGTGTTCGTCACCGAGTCGGAGGCCGACGTCATCCCCACGCAGGCCCGGCAGGTGTACGACGTCACGGGCGCCGGCGACTCGGTGGTGGCGGCCCTCTCGGTGGCCCTCGGCCGCGGCCTGTCGATGCGGCAGGCGTGCCTGCTGGCCAACGCCGCCGCCGGGCTGCAGGTGGCCCGCGTCGGCACGTCGCGGATCTCGTGGAACGAGATGCTCGCAACGCTCGACGGCCAGCCGGCCGCATCGCGGGCGAAGATCGTCTCGCGGAGCGAACTGCGGCAGGCCGTCGAACTGGCCCGGGCCGAGGGCAAGAAGATCGGCTTCACCAACGGCTGCTTCGACATCCTCCACCACGGCCACGTGCAGCTGCTCGAGGCGGCGGCGAGGGAATGCGACCTGCTCGTCGTGGGCGTGAACTCCGACGACTCGGTGAGGCGGCTCAAGGGCCCACCGCGGCCGTTCGTGCCCGCAGCCGATCGGCAGGCCGTGCTCGCGGGCCTCGCTGCGGTCGGCCTCGTCTGCGAGTTCGAGGAGGACACGCCGCTCGAGATCATCAAGGCCGTCGAGCCCGACGTGCTCGTGAAGGGGGGCGACTACCGACTGCACGAGGTCGTGGGCGGCGACATCGTGAAAGCCCGCGGCGGCCGAGTGGTCACGCCGCTCTTCGTGCCCGACGCCTCCACCACCGGCCTCGTGGACCGGATCAGGCAAAAAAGGTGACAGCCACCATTTGTCTGTAGACCCCGGCCTCCGGCCGGGGCCGTGTCGCCTGCGGCGACCGGCAAATGGTGGCTGTCACCTTTTT
>RGVT01000362.1 GCA_010027105.1 Planctomycetia bacterium | reverse complement strand
CTCGAGGTCGCCGATCGCCGACGCGGCGGTGAGCGTCGACGGGTTCGCCGCCGTGGCGGTGCCCGAGTAGCGGAAGATCGACGTCTGGCTGATCGAGCCCGAGCCGAGGTTGTTGGCCACGGCGGTGCCCGACTTCGACTCCAGAATCACGTTGGGGCCGACGTTCGTGAAGGCGCTCGCACTGCCCGAGGAGTAGACAAAGTTAAAGCCGTTGGCGATGAACCGACCCGTGCCCGAACTGCTCGACAGCTGCCAGGAGGCCTGGACGGTGCCGCTCGGGGCGGCGGGCTGCCAGACGCCGGTGTTGCCGGTCAGATCGAACGTGTAGCTGTTGGTGTCGATGCCGAGATCGATGCGTCCATTGGCCTCGGCCACGAAGGCATAGTGCGCGGTCGGCAGCGCATTATTTGCGATGAGCGTGAGGTTCGACCCCAGCTTGAGCGTCGTGCCCAACCCGGGCGTCACATTGGAAGAATCACCGATCTGCAGGGCCCCGATGTTCGGGCCGGCCGCGCTCGACGTGAGCAGGAGCGTGCCGGCTCCGCCGCGCACGAGGAGCCCGCTGGCGAGCGATACCCCGACGTCGAGCGTCGCCGTGGTACCCGACGCGGGCAGATATTGAGCGACCTGGAGCCCACTGTTCATCGACGCGGGCTTGAGCACGTTGGTGTAGGAAAATAGTTCGAGGGTGCCGCCGTTGCCCGGGCTGCTCGTGATCGTCCCGCCCGTGAGGGTCAGATTGCCATAGACCTGGAGCCGCCGGTCGGAGTTGACGGTCGTGCTGATCACGATGGCCCCGCTCGACATCGTGAGGTCGCCAACCGTGTTCCCGACCATTCCTGGAGAGCCGATCGTCGTCTGGTTGTTGTTCGTCACCATCGGCGCGAGGGTCAGCGTGCCGCCGCTGATCGTCACCGGTGTCGCTGTCGCATACTTCGCAGTGTTGAAGACGTTGGGGTTCGTGAACGTACCGCTCGTCGACCCGTACGCCCCGAGCCGCAGCTCGCCTCCGGCGAGCACCGCGATCGCCGGCGCCGTGAAACGCAAATCCTGGGCCGACATCGGCTGGAGCAGCAGGGTCGACGCTCCCGAGCCGCCCCCGAGCGTGATCGTGGTGGAGGCGATGATCGTGGACTGGCTGCCGGCGTTTGTGCCGAGGATCGCCGCGGCCGTGGCGTCGGTCACGGTCAGGCTCGCCACGGTCTGCGAGACGCCGTTGAGCGCGACGGTGCCGCCGGCGAAGGCGAGCGTCGTGGCGGCCGGCAGCCGATTCGTGCCGGCGGAGAGGGCGAGCGTGCCGGCGGAAACCGTGGTCGTGCCCACATACGTGCTCGCGCCGGTGAGCGTGAGCGTGCCGGCGCCGCTCTTCACGAGGTTCGCCGTCCCGGAGATCACCCCAGAGAGGGTCGAGCCGGCCGAACTGGCGTATTCGAACGTCGCGTTCGTGACGGCGATCGAGCCCGCGTAGGTGCCCGTCGTCCCGAGCAGTTGGCCAGCGCCGCCGACCACCAGCCGCCCACCGGTGATGTTCGTCGCACCGGTGTAACCGTTGGACGCAGACAGCGTGAGCGTGCCGGCTGAAAGCGTGAGCGAGCCCGCGCCGGAGATCGGGTTGGCGACAAGGCCGCCATAGTTGTCGGTGCGGTTGAACGCGAGCGTGGCGCCGGACGCCACCGAGACCGGGCCCGACGACGGGAGACCGCCGGCCGTGCCGCCGCCGCCGATCTGCAGCACGCCGCCGCTGACACTCGTGGTGCCGGTGTAGGTGTTGCCACCCGTGAGGGCGAGCGTGCCGGAGCCGAGCTTGGCAAGGCCGATCGCCCCGCCGCCCGGGCCGGTCGAATCCTGGATCACGTCGGCAATCGTGAACGAGCCGCCGGCGTTCGACGTGTCGAAGCCGATCGCCGACCCGGCCTGCAGGCCGTTGTTCGACACCGAGCCGCCGAGGCCGCCAAGGTTCGTGAGCAACGTGGTGACGTTGCCGGTGGTGAAGTTGATCGGGCCCACGCTCACGGCGAGCGTGGCGCCGCTGCCGGTGGAGACGTTGGCGGCGGTCCAGCTGGCCGTGGTGCCGCCGTAGAGCGCCGTCGGCGTCACGAACTGGAGCGTGCCGGACGAGATCGTGGTGACGCCGGAATAGGTGTTGGAGCCGGAGAGCGTGAGCAGGCCGGTGGTCGACTTCGTGAGGCCGGCAGTGCCAGCGAGGCCGGCCGACACCGTGCCGGAGCGACCGTCGAACGCGACGGTGCTGTTGGAGAGCGTGCCGTTTTGCAC
>RGVT01000361.1 GCA_010027105.1 Planctomycetia bacterium | reverse complement strand
CCAACTGGAGAAACGGGTCCAACTGGTGAAACTGGTCCCACTGGAGAAACTGGAGAAACTGGTCCAACTGGAGATACAGGTCCAACTGGAGAGACTGGAACAGGTCCCACTGGTGATACGGGACCAACGGGAGAAACGGGTGCAACCGGTGAAACTGGTCCAACTGGAGAAACTGGTCCAACTGGTGAAACTGGTCCAACTGGTGATACAGGACCAACCGGTGATACGGGGCCGACGGGTAATACAGGACCCACGGGTGAAACTGGTCCAACTGGTGATACAGGACCAACCGGTGATACGGGATCGACGGGTGAAACTGGTCCAACTGGTGAGACTGGACCGACGGGTGAAACTGGTCCAACTGGAGAGACTGGACCGACGGGATCTACAGGACCGACGGGTGAAACTGGTCCAACTGGTGAAACTGGTCCAACTGGAGAAACTGGACCTACGGGATCTACAGGACCAACTGGTGCTACTGGATTTTCTGGTCCTACTGGTTCTACTGGATTTACGGGAGCAACCGGATCTACTGGTCCAACCGGTTCTACTGGTCCTACAGGATCTGGTCCTACCGGTTCTACTGGTCCTACCGGTTCTACTGGTCCTACTGGATATACTGGTCCTACCGGATTTACGGGAGCAACTGGATTTACTGGTCCTACTGGATTTACTGGACCTACTGGATTTACTGGTCCAACCGGATTTACTGGATTTACTGGTGCTACTGGATTTACTGGTCCAACTGGATTTACGGGAGCAATCGGATCTATTGGTCCTACTGGATTTACTGGTGTTACTGGATGTACTGGTCCAACCGGATCTACTGGTCCAACTGGATTTACTGGTCCAACCGGATCCACTGGTCCTACCGGAGCAACTGGATTTACTGGACCAACTGGATCTACAGGACCAACCGGATCTACTGGACCAACTGGACTTACCGGTCCAACTGGATCTACTGGTCCTACCGGAGCAACCGGATTTACTGGTGTTACTGGATTTACTGGTCCAACCGGATCTACTGGTCCTACTGGATTTACTGGATTTACTGGATTTACTGGTCCTACTGGATCTACTGGTGCTACTGGATTTACAGGTCCTACTGGATCTACAGGACCAACCGGATTTACTGGTCCAACCGGATCTACTGGTCCAATTGGATTTACTGGATCTACTGGTCCTACTGGATTTACTGGTCCTACTGGATTTACTGGTCCAACCGGATCCACTGGACCAACTGGATTTACTGGACCAACTGGATTTACTGGTCCTACTGGATCTACGGGACCAACTGGATCTACTGGTCCCACTGGATTTACTGGACCGCCGGGAGTTCCTTTAGTAGGTATTAATCGTTCTAATGTTATTTTTAATCCTGGAGAAACTCATGATATAACAGTAGGTGTAATATCTGGAGATTTCACTTTTGTTGAAGTCGGAATGGTAATTCTTGTTGATACTAATAGCGGATATTTAACAATTACCAGTATATTTTTTATAGATTCAAAAACATATAGATTTACATGTAGAAATGATAGCTCTAATTCTATTTTCTTGTCGGCAGCATCTTCTACTAATTTACAATTTGTTCTTCCATTTGTAGGACCAACAGGACAAACTGGACCAATAGGACCACAAGGAACACCAGGAAGTGCTAGTAATACTGGATCTACTGGGTCTACTGGTCCTACTGGATTTACTGGTCCTACTGGATATACGGGACCAACTGGGTCTACTGGTCTTACCGGATTTACTGGTCCTACTGGATATACGGGACCAACTGGTCCTACTGGATTTACTGGTCCTACCGGATTTACGGGAGCAACCGGACTTACTGGTCCTACAGGATTTACTGGATTTACTGGTCCAACTGGATTTACTGGTCCCACCGGATTTACTGGTCCAACTGGATTTACTGGATCTACTGGTCCAACTGGATTTACTGGATTTACGGGAGCAACTGGATTTACTGGACCAACTGGTCCTACTGGATTTACTGGTCCTACTGGATATACGGGACCAACTGGATTTACTGGTCCAACAGGAATAACAGGACCAACTGGGTCTACTGGTCCTACCGGATTTACTGGTCCAACTGGATTTACTGGTCCTACCGGATTTACTGGTCCAACTGGATTTACTGGTCCTACAGGAGTAACAGGACCAACTGGGTCTACTGGTCTTACCGGATTTACTGGTCCAACTGGATTTACTGGGCCAACTGGAGAAACGGGTCCAACTGGTGAAACTGGTCCCACTGGAGAAACTGGAGAAAC
>RGVT01000037.1 GCA_010027105.1 Planctomycetia bacterium | reverse complement strand
ATGGTCCTGCACGTGGAGATCGACGGCGACGGCGAGGCACACGTCGAGGGCGAACATGAGTGAGCCGGCGATGAATTCCCGAGGTTTTTCCACTGGCCCCGGGGGCGGTCGCCCGGCACAATCCCCGCCCCGCGCTGGAACCAGGACCGATGGATACGCCCTCACCGCCGCTCGGCATCGCCGCGATCGCCGTGCACGAGCCCGCCTGGCAGCTGGACAACGCCTGGTTCGGCGACGCGATGCCGCGCAAGTTCGCCCACCACACCGGGATCGAGGCCCGCGGCATCTCGCTCGACGACGAACTCTCGATGGCCCTCGCCGCCGTCCGCCGCCTCCAGCGCGAAACCGGCTGCAATCTCGCCGACTGCCGCGGCCTCGTGTTCGTCTCGCCCGCCTCCATCCCGCCGTCGGTGGCCAGAACACATCTCCACCCGGCCGCCATCGTGCGGGAGCGGCCGAGTTTCACGGCCCGGCGGATCGCGGGCACGCTCGGGATGCACCGCTGCCGGACGGTGGGCATCAACTGGTTCTGCTGCGGCTACAGCCGGGCGCTCGCGCTCGTCACGCGCCGCCTCGCCCCGCGGTTCGCCCTCGCGGCGGGAGAATTCGTGCTCGTGGTCGTCGCCACGCGGATCAGCCGGATCACCGACTACGCCTGCCGGCAGACGGGCGGCCTGTTCGGCGACATGGCCTCCGCCACGCTCGTCGCGCCGCTCTCGAGCCCGCGTCATCCGCCGCATTTCGAGATCATCCACGCCGACGCTGAACGGCAGCCCGCGGAGAAGCCCACGTTCGACTTCCACGTGCGGTCGCAGGTGCCTGTGCCGCTGCCGGGCGGCGGCACCGCGGAGGAGCCCGAACGGCTCGTCTACTCGCTCGACGGCATGGCGATCGCCGAGATCGCACCGCGGTCGATGTCGGCCGCCGTCGCCAAGGCGCTCGGGGCGGTGGGGCTCTCCGGCGGCGACGTGAACTTCGTGGTGCCGCACCAGGCCGGCGCGGGCATCGTGCGGTTCACCGGCATGAAGCTCGAGGAGTTCGGTATCCGCGGCGCACTCGTCAACGGGCTCACCCGCCGCACCGGCAACGTGAGTGCCTGCTCGATCCCCCACGCCCTCAGGGAAACGTGGGGCCGGCTCCACGGCGTCGTCGCCTGCCCCACGGCGGCCGTCGGCGCGCCCGGCCGGCCGGAGGTGCTCTCCGGCTGCGTGCTGCTCCGCGCCACGCCGCATCACGCCCGCCGCCCGAACGTCGCGGCATAGGTCTGATTCACCATTGTCAGCCGAGCATATCGGAAGACGTAGGCGAGGGGGTCGGCGAACGCTCGAGGAGCCTTGGGCCGCCGCGGCCCACGCGACGAGACTTTTGCCGCCCCCGAGCCGTCATCAAACCGATGCCGCCGCCTCCCTGGCTCAGCGCGCGGGCCAGGCGAAGAGGCGCAGCGTGTTGCCGTCGGGGTCGTGGGCGACGAGTTCGCGGAAGCCCTCGGGATGCTCGCGGCGTGAACTGATCGGGGCGCCGGCCGCCACGAGCCGCTCTTCCATGCCGTCGAGGTCCACCGTCTCCAGGCCGAGGCTCACGCGGCCACTCGCCGGGCCCGGATCGGTTCGCGCGAGCAGCGCGAGCCGCCCGTCGCCTGCCCGGAGGAGCGCGTAGCCGTCGTCGAGCACGCGCACGAGCACCTCGAGGCCGAGCACCCCGCGATACCACTCGACGAGTTCGGCCCAGCGGGCCGAGCGCAGTTCGACGCAGAAAAGTTCGGGGGCACCGCGGTGCGACATCGGTCGGACTTCTCCAAAACCGCAAAAAACCCGACACTGCTCGTTCCCGATCCATCCTACCCGGTTCCGCCCCACGCGCATGTCGCACCCGCCGAAGACCTCCGCGCCCGCGTCGAATCCCGCCGACGCTTCTCGTGGCTCGGGGGCCGCCCTGGAGAAGGCGCGGCGCGACAAACTCGACAGGCTCAAGGCGCTCGGCATCGACCCGTGGGGCCGGCGGCTCGACGGCGCGGAGCCGATCGCCGCCGTGCGGGCCCGCGGCGAGGCGCTCGCCAAGGAGGCCGACGACGGCCCGACGGTGCGGGTCGCCGGGCGGATCATGCTCCTGCGCAGCGCCGGGAGTCTCGTGTTTCTCGATCTCGTCGACCGCACCGGCCGGATCCAGATCATGCTCGGCAAGAAGCAAATCGGCCCCGAGTCCTGGAAGATCGTCGACTGCCTCGATCTCGGCGACCTGGTCGGCATCGACGGCCGGCTGGGGTGGTCGAAGACCGGCGAGATGACGGTGTTCGCCGCCGGCCTCGCCTTCCTCACGAAGTCGCTCGAGACGCCCCCCGACAAGTTCCACGGCCTCGTCGATCCCGACCTCAAGCAGCGGATGCGCTACCTCGACCTGATCCACGGCGAGGGGGTGCGGGAGCGGTTCGTGGCCCGCAGCCGCATCGTGGAGGCGGTGCGCAGGGTGCTCGCGGCCCGCGGCTACCTCGAGGTGGAGGGCCCGACGCTCCAGGAGAGCGCCGGCGGCGCCGCCGCCCGCCCGTTCAAGACGCACCACAACGCCCTCGACATGCCGCTCGTCCTCCGGATCGCGCTCGAGCTGCATCTCAAGCGGCTGCTCGTGGGCGGCCTCGAAAAGGTCTTCGAGCTCGGCCGCGTCTACCGCAACGAGGGCGTGAGCCCGCGGCATAATCCCGAGTTCACGATGCTCGAGGCCTACGAGGCCTATGGTGATTACGGCACGATGATGGAGCTCACCGAGGCGATCATCGTCGAGGCGGCCACGGTCGCCGGCACGCCGCAGCGGTTCGAGTGGATGGGGCACACGGTCGACCTCACTCCTCCGTTCCGCCGTGCGACGTACGACGATCTCCTCCGCGAAGTCGCCGGCTGCGATCCGGCCGACCCCGCGAGCGTGGCGGCCGCGGCGGCGCGGCACGGCCTCGAGACGACCGATCGGCATCCCGATGTCGTCAAGAGCGATCTCTTCGAGGCCACCGTGGAGAAGACGCTCTCCGGCCCGATCTTCGTGATCGACTATCCCGCCGCCGTCTGCCCGCTCACCAAGCGCAAGGCCGACGCGCCGCACGTGGCCGAACGGTTCGAGCTCTACGTGGCCGGCATGGAGCTCGCCAACGCCTACACCGAGCTCAACGATCCCGACCTGCAGGAGGAGCTCTTCCGCACGCAGCTCGCGGGCCTCGCCGAGGAGGAGTCGATGGCCCGGATGGACACGGATTTTCTCCGCGCCCTCAGGCATGGCATGCCCCCCGCCGGGGGCCTGGGCATCGGCATCGACCGGCTCGTGATGTTCCTCACGGGGGCGGCGAGCATCCGCGACGTGATCCTGTTCCCGATCCACCGGCCCCACACGCCGTAGGACAGGCTCGGCCTGTCGCCATTCAGCCTGTTGTCCCGTATCCGCCCGATCGCCCCGACAGGCTGAAGCCTGTCCCACTGCCGTATGTACAAACTGCTGCTCTGCTGGCGCTACCTCCGCACCCGCTGGATCGCCCTGGCGAGCGTGATCAGCGTAACGCTCGGCGTGGCGACGATGATCGTGGTCAACGCCGTGATGGCGGGCTTCTCGAACGAGATGCAGACCCGCATCCACGGCATTCTTTCCGACATCGTCTTCGAGAGCCATTCGCTCTCGGGCTTCCAGGATCCCACCTGGCACATGGAGGAGATCCGCCGCGCGGCCGGCGACTCGATCGCGGGCATGACGCCGACCGTGGCCGTCCCGGCGATGCTCTCGTTTCAGGTGCGCGGGCAGTGGGTGACGAGGCAGGTGATGTTCATCGGGATCGACGAGGCCTCGCACGCCCGGGCGAGCGACTTCGGCCGCTACCTCCAGCATCCGGAGAATCGCCGCCAGCTGTCGTTCGCGCTCCGCGAGGGGGGCTACGACACCGTCGACAGCCAGTCCGACGCCCCCGGCCCCACACGACCGGCGCTCGAGGGGGCCGGCTGGCCCTACCGCCGGATGCGGGTCGAGCGCGAGCGGCTGTGGCGCGAGCGGCAGGAGCAGGAACGGGCCGCCGGGCCGGTGCGTTCCGTGGACCAGCAGGTCGACGCCGTGCTGGCCGCGACGGAGCCGGCCGAGGACGCCGCGGCCGATCGCCAGGATCCCTTCAAGGCCGCCCGCCCCGACGAGGGGCGCACGATGGATCCGGCGCAGGAACAGTTCACGGGCGTGGTGCCGGGGATCGGCCTGGCGAGCTTTCGCGACTCGACCGGCGTCGACCGGTTCCTGTTCCTGCCCGGCGACGACGTGAAGATCACGTTCCCCACGGCCGGCACGCCCCCCAAGGCCGTGAGCGACACCTTCACGGTGGTCGACTTCTACGAGAGCAAGATGAGCGAGTACGACTCGAACTTCGTCTTCGTGCCGATCGCCGCGCTCGAGCGGATGCGCGGGATGATCGACCCGCAGACGGGGATCCCGAGCGTCAACTCGATCCAGATCAAGCTCGAGGACGGGGTCGATCTCGAGGCCGTCCGCGACCGGCTCCGCAAGGTTTTTCCGGCGGATCTCTACGCCATCTCCACCTGGCGCGACAAGCAGGGGCCGCTCCTCTCGGCGGTCGACATGGAGATGGCGGTGCTCAACATCCTGCTGTTCCTGATCATCGCCGTGGCCGGCTTCGGGATCCTCGCGATCTTCTTCATGATCGTCGTCGAGAAGACCCGCGACATCGGAATCCTCAAGTCGCTCGGGGCGAGTTCCGCCGGCGTGGCGGGCATCTTCCTCGGCTACGGCCTGTTCCTCGGGACGGTGGGGGCGGGCGCCGGCCTGGCGCTCGGCCTGACGATCACCTGGAACATCAACCGCATCCGCACCGCGGTCGAGTGGTTCACGGGGGAGCGGGTCTTCGATCCCTCGATCTACTACTTCTTCAAGATCCCCACGATCGTCCACCCGACGACGGTGGCCTGGATCATCGCGGGCGCGGTGGCGATCGCCGTGGCGGCGAGCGTGCTGCCGGCCCTGCGGGCAGCGCGGCTCCACCCGGTGGAGGCGCTGCGGCATGACTGATGCGACGGGGGAAGAACCCCTCGTGCGGGTGCGCGGCGTGAAGAAGAGCTACCGCTCGGGGGGCGGCCGCCTCGAGGTGCTGCGCGGCGTCGACTTCGACCTCGAGCCGGGCGGCTTCGTGGCGATCATCGGCCAGAGCGGGTCGGGGAAGAGCACGCTTCTCCATCTCATGGGCCTGCTCGACGCGCCCGACGCCGGCGAGGTCTGGCTCGCCGGCCGGCGCGTCGACGACCTGCCGGGTTCCCAGCGCGACCGCCTGCGGAACACCGCCATCGGCATGGTGTTTCAGGCCTACCACCTGCTCCCCGAGTTGACGGCCCTCGAAAACGTGCTCGCGCCGCTCTACGTGCGGCACTCGCTCCGGGAGTGGCTCACGGCTGGAGGTGCGGCGCGGGCGCGGGCCCGAGGGCTCCTCGAACGGTTCGGGCTCGGCGGGCGGCTGCACCACAAGCCGCGGCAGCTTTCGGGCGGCGAGATGCAGCGGGTGGCCATCGCGCGGGCGCTCGTGGCAGGGCCGCAGCTGCTGCTCGCCGACGAGCCCACCGGCAACCTCGACGAGGAGAGCGGCGCCGGGATCCTCGAGGCGCTCTCTGAGTTGAACCGGCGCGACGGCCTTTCTATAGTGCTCGTCACGCACGACACGGCGATCGCGCGGCGGGCCGACAGGATCGTGCGGCTGGCCGCGGGCCGCGTCGAGGCCGTCTGAACGCCCGCGAGAAGGCCATGCCGCGCATCATCTTCATGAACGACCGCCTCGTGCCCGAAGCCGAGGCCCGCGTGAGCGTCTTCGACCACGGCCTGCTCTACGGCGACGGCGTGTTCGAGGGCCTGCGGAGCTACGCCGGAAAAGTCTTCCGGCTCGACGCCCACCTCGACCGGCTGTGGGCGAGCGCCCGGGCCATCTGTCTCGAAATCCCGCTCTCGAAGGCCGCGGTGGCGCAGGCGGTGAACGACACGCTCGCGGCCAACAAGCTCTCCGACGGCTATGTCCGCCTCGTGGTCACGCGCGGGGCGGGCTCGCTCGGCCTCGACCCCAACCGCACGCGGAACCCGCAGGTGATCGTGATCGCCGACACGATCAGCCTCTACCCGCGCGAGTACTACGAGCAGGGCCTCGCGATCGTGACCGCCGCCACGCAGCGGGTGCAGTCGGCGGCGCTCTCGCCGCGGATCAAGTCGCTCAACTACCTGAACAACATCCTGGCGAAGCTCGAGGGCCTGCGTGCCGGCTGCGTCGAGGCCCTGATGCTCAACCACAAGGGGGAGGTGGCCGAGTGCACGGGCGACAACGTGTTCGTCGTGCGGTCGGGCAGCCTGCTCACGCCGCCCCCCGACGCCGGGATCCTCGAGGGGATCACCCGCAACGCCGTGATGGAGCTCGCCCGCGGGGAGGGCATCGACTGCCGCGAGGCCACGCTCACGCGCCACGACCTCTACACCGCCGACGAGTGCTTCCTCACCGGCACCGCGGCCGAGGTGATCCCCGTCGTCGACATCGACGGCCGCACGATCGGCCCGGGCACCCCCGGTCCGATCACGCAGCGGCTCACGACGGCGTTCCACGCCCTCGTGCGGGCGTAGCGACGCCACAGCCTCTCATTTCAGGAAGGCTCGGAGGGTCGGCAAACGCTCGAGGAGCCTTGGGCCGCTGCGGCCCACGCGACAAGACTTTTGCCGCCCTTCGAGCCGACAGGTCACGTGAGATGCCCTACCGCCGTTCCTCGTCGCCGATGGCGTCGTACCGCGAGATGTAGCCGGGCTGCCGGGCGCGGACGAGTTCGGCCTCGTATTCGCGCACGATGCGATTCTGGATCAGCTCGCGGCACGAGGCGTTGATGGGGTGGGCGATGTCGGCGTAGAGGCGGATGCGGCCGTCGTCGTCGCGCGGCGGCGGCTGCTCGGCCTGCTTCTTGCCGCACTGGTTGCAGTAGCCGGCCCTGAGCGGGTTCTTGAAGCCGCAGGAGTGGCAGTGCGCGGCGAGCTTGCGGCTGGGCATCGCCACGAACGGGCCCGATGGGCCGACGATGATCTTGAGATCGCGCACCACGAACGCGCCGTCGATCGTGATCGAGCAAAAGGCGAGGAGCCGTTCGGCCTGGTTCTCGACGAGCTTGATCCGCACCTCGGTAATTTCCATGTACCCCCCCCCCTTGCTCGTGCCCGCCGGGTCTCCGCCACCCGCGGCATCTGCAAACCAGCCCACACGCACCGGTCGTTCCGGAGTGCGGGCTCACGGGAGTTTAGCACACGGCCGCCGGGGCGGAAATCACGCCCACGGCGAACGCCCCGGGCCACCCAGCGGCCTCCAGCCGCGCGGCGATCCCCCGGGCCTCGGGCTCCGTGCGGGCGAGCGTGAAGCAGGCACTGCCACTCCCCGTGAGGAGCGGCCGCACAGCCCCCGCCTCCCCGAGCGCCTCGAGCAGCCGCCCGACGTCGCTCGAAAGCGCCCGGGCCGGCGGCTCGAGCGCGTTGTGCTGGAGCGCGAACGCCGCGGACAAGTCGCCGGTCGCGAGCGCCGCCGCCAGGCGGGCGGCCTGGCCACGCCCCGCTGCGTCCGGCCGGCAGCCGCGATAGACCGCGGCCGTCGACAGGCCCGCCGCGGGGCAGCCGATCACCGCGAACAGCGGCGGGAGTCCCGTCACCGGCTCGAGCACCTCGCCGCGGCCGGAGGCGATCGCCGGCCCGCGCTCGAGAAAAAACGGCACGTCGCTGCCGAGCCGCGCGGCGAGGTCGGCCAGCCGCGGCCGCGGCCAGTCGATGCCCCAGGCCCGCGCGGCACCCACGAGCGCCGCAGCCGCGTCGCTCGAGCCGCCCCCCAGACCCGCGCCGGAGGGAATCTCCTTGACGAGGTCGATCTCGAGGCCGCGGGCTTCGCCGGCTTCGCCGGCCAGCAGCCGCGCCGCCCGCACGACGAGGTTCGAATCGTCCATCGGCACGTCACGCGCGAGGGCGGCCGCCTGCGCGAGCCGGCCGCCGAATCGCACCGACACGAGCACGCCGGAGTCGGCGCGTGGCCGGATCATGAGCGTGTCGTGGAGGGTGACCGGCACCATCAACGACTCGATCTCGTGATAGCCGTCGGGACGGCGGGCGAGCACGGCGAGCGAGAGATTCAGCTTCGCCGGCGCCTGGAGCGTGACCACGGGCCGCTACCGCCAGTTGGCGACGAACGCGACCGTGCCGAGCGAGAGCAAGAGGCCGATCGCCACGAGCACCGCGAGCAGGATCGCGATGCTGCGGCCCGCCCAGAGGTCGTCGCGGATCATCTCGGCCCGCTCCGACTTTTCGAACGAGCGGTTCCAGACGGGGAACGTCCGCTCGTCGTACACCCAGCGTGTGCGTTCGTCGAGTTGCTGCTGGCTCATGGCGCGTTCCGAGGCGGCGTATGATGTCGTGGACGTCTCCACCACAGTACCGCGGCCGCTGCCGCGACACCAGACCCGATCCGACGCCCCGATGCAGCACATTCTCGAGGATTCCACCGCGCTTCAGGTCTGGCTCGCGGCGCAGGGGCAGCCGGCGTGGCGGGCCAAGGCCATCCGGCGCTGGCTGTTCGCCGGCCGGGCGGCGTCGTTCGCGGCCATGACGGATCTCCCCAAGGACCTGCGGACCGCCCTCGAGGCGGAGTTTCGTATCTGGACGACGTCGATCGCCAAGCACACCGTGGCCGACGACGGCACCGAGAAACTCCTCCTCGAGCTCGCCGACGGCCAGCGGATCGAATGCGTGCTCCTGCGCGAGCAGGGCCCGGGGGCCGACGACGCCGGGGCCCGGCGGACCGTGTGCATCAGTTCGCAGGTGGGCTGCGCGATGGGGTGCGTGTTCTGCGCGAGCGGCCTCGACGGCGTGGTGCGGAACCTCACGACGGGCGAGATCCTGGAGCAGTTGTTGCGATTGCAGGCCCTGCTGCCCGGGCACGAGCGGCTCAGCCACATCGTGGTGATGGGGATGGGGGAGCCCCTCGCGAACCTCGACCGGCTCCTGCCGGCGCTCGCCGCGGCGCAGGATCCCGGGGGGCTCGGCATCTCGCAGCGGCGGATCACGATCTCGACGGTCGGCCTGCCCCCGGCGATCGACCGCCTCGCGGCGGAAAACCCCGGCTACAACCTCGCCGTCTCGCTGCATGCGGCCGACGACGACCTGCGCACGCGCCTCGTGCCGGTGAACAGGGGGATCGGCCTGGCCGACGTGATGGCCGCGGCCGACCGCTACTGGGAGGCCTCGGGCCGCCGCCTGACGTTCGAGTACGTGCTCCTCGGCAGGCTCAACGACGCGCCCGAGCACGCCCGCAGCCTGGTGAGCCTCCTCGGCGGCCGCGCCGCGCTCGTCAACGTGATCCCCTACAACCGCGTCGCCGGCCTCCCCTACGAGGAGCCGACGCGGGCCGAACGCGAGCGGTTTCTCGAGATCCTGCGCGCAGGCGGGGTCAACGTGCATGTACGGCATCGCAAGGGCGCCCGGATCGACGCGGCCTGCGGCCAGCTCCGCCGCCTCGCCGCGTCGGCCGGCTAGGCGAACCAGTCGAGGAGCAGCACCGCGGCGAGCACGAGGCCGAGGATCCCGCCGAGCCACACGGCCCAGTGGATCGTCGCGAAGCGGATTTCGGCCGGATCCTCGTGGTGGGTGGCGGCGAACACGAGGCTCGCCAGGGCGACGAGCGGCAGCCCGAAGAAGATGCCGGGAACGCGATCGATGACGAGCGCCGCCACGACGACCACGCTGGCGAACGACGGAATCATCGCTGGGCCTCCTTGCCGGCTGCGGACGACTGGCTCGATTCAACTCTGCGGGCGGCGCCGCGCCGCCCTGTGCGCCTTGCGGTCGTCGTCGGTGGGCGAGCCGAGCGGGCCTGCCCAGGCGTCGTAGATGACGAGCACGTTGAGCATCCCTGCGAGCATCGTATAGAGCGTGCCGATCTCGAACCAGTGCCCGAGCCGCCGGTGCCAGTGCGAGACCTGATCGCCGCGGAACTGCTTGAGCGGCGGCCGGTCGAAGAAGTCCTCGGCGTCGATGTCGGGGTCGGTGGCGGCGAGCCGCTCGGCGTAGGACCGCGACACGTACTGCCCCGCCACGAGCGGGGGGGCCATGAACGGGCTCGAGAAGAGCGGCTGCCGCGCGACGCCGTGCAGCTGCAGCGCCTGGACCGCCGCCGGCAGGGCCACGAGCCCCGCGCCCGCCTGGCACACGAAGGGCCAGCGGGTGTCGCCCGGCTTCCACGAGGCGTACACCACCTTGCCACCCCCCAGCCACATCCCGGCGAGGAACGCGCCCAGGATCGCCCCCATGAAGACGCGGCCCTTGAAGAGCCTGCCCTGGTAGAGATGCCCGAGGCCGGGGACGGCCCAGGCGAGCAGGGCGGCGAGCGCCGGATTTTTGAGGTCGATCGCCCCGCCGTCGTCGGGCGAGACCGCCACGATCCGCGGTGCCCGGCCGTGCCTGTCGCGCGCGTGTGCCACCCGAGAGATGCTCCCTGAGACGGAGAGTGTACGCCATCGCCCCCGCGTCGGGAACGGGCCGGAGGGAGGTTTCTTTCAGACCCCCGACGCCCCTGCTACGATCGCCGGCCTCGCCGTTCGACAACCGCCTGAGGTCCCATGCGACGCCGCGTCTGGATGCTCTCCGGGCTCGCCCTGCTCGTCGGCTGCTCCGGTGCGAAGGCCACGCGCACGAAGCCCCGCGGCCGGTCCGCCAAGCGGCCCAAGGGCCCGCAGACGATGGGCGGGCTGCTCGTCGACGGGTACATCGCCGACCTCGAGAAGGGCTCGGTCGAGAGCCGGATCGCCGCCGCCAGGGAGCTGACGAACATGGGCACCGCCGCCAAGGCGGCCCTCCCCGCCCTCCGCCCGCTCACGAAGCACGCCGACGCGAACCTGAAGGCCGCCGCCACCGCCGCGATCAAGGCGATCGAGCCCTGACCGATCGTCGCGGAGTATCACTCAGCCGAACAGCCGCCGCACGGCCCGCACGCGCGGGATGCCGGCCGGGGCGACGCCAGCGCCGGCTTCCGGCACGGCGTCGGCCGGTGGCGGTGCGGCGGCGGGCGCGAGGTCGCGCCAGGCCCGCTCGACGGCCGCGGCGTCGACCTGTTCGAGACCGTCCCCGGCCGCGGCGGCGAGCGCGAGATGGGCCAGCCGCGCCGCCGTCCGGGGCACGCCGCCAGAGAACCGGGCGAGCGTGGCGACGGCCTCCGTCGAAAACATCTCCGCCCGGCCGCCGGCCCGCTCGAGCGCCCGGGCGAGGAAGCCGGCGACGTCATGGGCGTCCCAGGGGCCGAGGTCGACCCGCACCGCGGCGCGGTCGACGAGCGCGCGGGGCAGCGCCGCGGCGCCCGCCGGGGTGGCCGTGGCCACCACGGCCACGCGGGCGAACCGCGGCTCGGCCGAGCCGATGAGCCGCGCGATGCCGTCGAGCGCGTCGGCCGGGGCCCGGTCGACGTCGTCCAACAGGAGCGCCGTGGTGCGATCCATGAGCGTGTTCTCGCGCAGCCTGTTCTCGAGCTTCTGCCAGGGACGCAGCGGCTCGGCGCGGCTGGCGGCGTCGAGCGGCAGCCGGGCGAGCAGCATGTCGAGCCAGTCACCGGCGGCGAGGCCGCAGAGCGACAGGATCGCCGTCTCGGCGCCCAGGCCGGCCAGGCGCCGCTGGGCCATGGCGCACAGATGGCTCTTGCCGTACCCCTCGGCGCCGACGACGAGCCCGAACCGCTGCCGCTCGTCGACGAGCCACTCCAGCCGCGCCAAAGCCTCCTCCTGCGGCACGCCCAGGTGGAACGTGGCCGGCTCGAGTGCGGCCGTGAAGGGGGCTGCGGCGAGGTGCCAGTGATCGCGTACCATGCCGCGGAGTCTAGCCGGGGCGCCGCTCCGGGTCAGGACGATTTGGCCCGGTGAAAACACCGTTTCTGACGCCGCCATGAGCGAAAGCTTCCACCTCGCCACTCCGCCCGTCGCCGGCCGTGCCGAACTCGTGGGCGACGAGGCGCGGCACCTCGCCCGCGTCCTTCGGGCACGGGTCGGCGACGAAATCTGCGTCTTCGACGGCAGCGGCCGTGCGTGGCCCGCCCGAATCGCCACGATCGGCCGCGACCGTGTGGGGCTCGACGTCGGTCCGCCACTGGCCGCGGCCGTACCGCCACTGCCGCTCACGCTCGCGGTAGCGCTGCCGAAGGGCGACCGCCAGAAGTGGATGGTGGAAAAGCTCACCGAACTCGGCTGTGGGCGGCTCGTGCCGCTCGTGACGCACCGGGGTGTGGCCGAGGCGACGCCGGGGGCGCTCGAGCGACTCGGGCGGAGCGTCATCGAGGCCTGCAAGCAGTGCGGGCGGAACACGCTCCTCGACATCGCCGCACCCGCGCCGCTCGCCGCGGTGCTCGCGGGCCGCGACCCGGCCGCACTCGGGATCATCGCCGACCCCGCGGGAGAGCCGCTCGGGCCGTTGCTCGCGGGCCACCCGGCTCCGATCGTGGCGCTCGTCGGGCCGGAGGGGGGCTTCACGGACGAGGAACTCGCCGCCGCGACGGCTGCGGGGTTTCGCCGCGTGACCCTCGGGCCGCACGTGCTCCGGGTCGAGACGGCGGCCGTCGCCATCGCGGCGGCCCTCGCCATGCGCGGGAGCCGCCCGTGACGCGTCATGTCACTCGCAGCATGGGCAACAGGTGAGGCGCCACAAGTGCCTCGCCCGCAGGAATCGTCTCTCAGTCATTGGACACCACCTCTCCGCCGTTGATGCTGTGCAGGCCGCGATGCAACGCCGCGTCGATCTCCTCGCCGAGAAACACGACCCGGCCGTCGCCGAAGAGCACGCTCGCGCCCCCACGGTGATGGCTCTTCGGCCCGAAGAAGCCCGACCAATGGACGACGTAGTCGGGAATCGGGCTGTTGGGGGGCAGAAAGCCGTTCGTGAGGCTGTTGCCCTGGGTCGTGGCCGCCCACGAGAGGCCGCGGCCCCGCATCGCGGCGCTCGACGCACCACGCCATCCTGTCACCGCCGAATCGGTCGCCCAGGTCGTCAGCCTGGCTTCGATATCGGCGGTGGTGGGTGTCGAGGTGTTCGTCTTCAACGTGAGTGGTGGCCCGGCGTTGAAGTAGGTCGAGCCGTTGAGCGTGTACTGATAGGGGAAGGCCGGCGGAGATCCCACCGGAAAGGTCTTGTCGTCTCCGATGCTCCGCACCGCCTCGCTGGCGATCACGGTCTTGGAGAGGCCGTCGGTCACCTGCGATGACTTGACCTTGGAGTTCTCGAAGACGATGCCGTCGGTCGGCTTGCTGAAGTCCCAGTACATTTTCCCGGCGCCGTCGGCGGTCGCACTGCCGATGCTCACCATGTAGTTGTTGCCGCCGTAGGAATAGCCGTTGGACTTCTGCACCGTGGGTGCCGGATCGCTCGGGCAGAGCAGCACCTGGATCGGCGTCGCGAAGACCGCCGCGAACTCGGCGGCGGGCGTCTGGCCGGTGTATGGTCCGGTGAACGGGATCTTCGTGAAGTCGAGCCGATCGGCGATCGTGGCCTCCTCGACATACGGCAGCAGTCGGGCATGGAGCGACCAGCCGGCCGTCGTGCCCGTCCGGATGTCGGTCGGCGGGAACACCCGCCTGGCCGACTCGTAGTTCAGGAGCGACAGGCCGAACTGCCGCAACTTGCTGCCGCAGCTCATGCGGCGGGCCGACTCCCGGGCCGACTG
>RGVT01000360.1 GCA_010027105.1 Planctomycetia bacterium | reverse complement strand
TACGACGCGATCCTGCCGAAGCTCCGCGAGGAGCTCGACCGGCTGATCGCCGCGCGAGCCTGACATGCGGCCACTCGAGATCGTCGATCCCGGGGCGGGGGCGGCCTGCGGCTCCGGCACGAGCGTGATGCCCGCGATCCGGCCGCTCGATCCGGCCACCTGCCGCGGCACGTTTTCGATGGTCAGCCTCGGCTGCCCCAAGAATCTCGTCGACACCGAGCGGATGCTCGGTCTCCTCCGTGACGACGGCTGGCAACTCGTGGGCGAGCCGGCCGGCTCCGACCTCGTGATCGTGAACACCTGCGCGTTCATCGACGCCTCGCGGACCGAGTCGTACGCGGCCGTCAACGAGATGCTCGACCTCAAGCAGGCGGGCCAGACACGCGGCGTGATCGTGGCGGGCTGCCTCGCGGAGCGGCAGAAGGAAAAACTCCTCGATGAGCTGCCGGGGGTCGACGCCGTGATCGGCGTGTTCTCGCGGGACGAGGTGGCGAAGGCGGCCGAGCGGCTCGTGGGCCGGCTCGGCGAGCAGCGGAGCATCTTCAAGCCCGCCCCCGCCCGGGCGCTCGACGACTCGGGGCGGATGCGGGTCACGCCCCGCCACATGGCGTATCTCAAGATCTCCGAGGGCTGCGACCGCACGTGCACGTTCTGCGCGATCCCGCGGATGCGGGGGAAGCACGCCACGAAGCCGATCGAGGAGGTGGTGCGCGAGGCCCGGGAACTCGCGGCCGACGGCGTGAAGGAACTGATCGTGGTCGCCCAGGACACGACCTATTACGGCATGGATCTCTACGGCGAGCCGCGGCTGGTGGAGCTCCTCGCCGAACTCGAGCGGGTGGACGGCCTGGAGTGGATCCGCCTCATGTACCTCTACCCGATGTACTTCGGCGACCGGCTCGTCGATGCGATCGCGGCCAGCCCAAAAATCATTCCATACCTCGACCTGCCCCTGCAGCATGCGAGCGATCCGGTGCTCAAGCGCATGCAGCGCCGCGTGGCCCGCGGGCCGACCGAGGAACTGCTCGGCAAGCTGCGCGCACGCATCCCGGGGCTCGTCCTGCGGACGACGTTCATCACCGGGTTTCCGGGCGAGACGCGGGGGCAGTTCGAGGAGATGCTCGATTTCGTGCGGACGTGGAAGTTCGAGCGGCTCGGCGTGTTCACCTACTCGCTCGAGCCCGACACGCCAGGCGGAGAAGGTGGCCCGCCGTGACGAACTCATGCGGCTCCAGCAGCCGATCGCCCATGCCCACGCCCGAGGCCAGGTAGGCCGCACGCTCGACGTGATCATCGACCGACAGAGCGATGAGCGGGAAGACGTGTGGATCGGCCGGTCGTACGCCGATGCGCCGGACATCGACTGCCTCGTGTATGTGACGGCACCGGGCACGTCGGCCAAGCAGCCACTCACTGGAAACATCGTGCCGGTCGAGATCGTGGCGGCAAGCGGCTACGACCTGGCCGGTGTGGCTGCTTCACGAAAAACATGAACATCGTGTTCATTTTTTCTTGGCGGGCCTCCGCCCGCGGGCACGAACCCGGCCCTCCGGGCCTGGAGTGACAGATGAGCGCGCCGGATGGCCTCGACCGCGTGTGGACGGTGCCCAACGTGCTCTCGGGGCTGCGGCTCGTGGTCGCGGTCGGATGCTTCGTGGCGATCGAGCGTGGGGCTTTTCCCTGGGCGCTCGGGCTGTTTCTCACCGCCGCCCTCACCGATTGGGTCGACGGCTGGTGGGCGCGGACGTTCGACCAGATCAGCCGGCTCGGGCGGATCTTCGACCCGCTCGTCGACAAGGTGCTCGTGTGCGGCGCGTTCGTGCTGCTCGCGGGCCGGGGCGGCGAATCGGCGATCGCGCCCTGGATGGCGGTCGTCGTCGTGGTGCGCGAACTCGTGGTGACGGCCGTGCGTGCCGAGATGGAGCGGCTGGGGCACGATTTTTCCGCGGGCCTGTCCGGCAAGCTCAAGATGGTGCTGCAGTGCGCGGCGGTCGTGCTCGAACTCGCCGCCCGGACGTGGCCCGGGGCCGACTGCGGCGGGCCCGCCACGCGGTGGCTCGCCACCGGCACCGCGTGGGCGGCCGTGGCGGCGACGGCGTGGTCGGGTGCCGAGTATCTCGTCGTCGCAGCCCGTCGCCTGGACGGGTGAGGCAATCCTGTTCGGCACGGCGATTGCCTGAACGTGGGGCAAGCGTCCCGCTTGCCGTAGGACAGGCTTCAGCCTGTCATGCCTCAACGCGCCCGCGCCGGCTCGGGGTTACCCCGTACCGTCTCGCCGGA
>RGVT01000359.1 GCA_010027105.1 Planctomycetia bacterium | reverse complement strand
TCCGGCGGCACGCTCAGGCTCCTCGGCTCGACGACCTCGGCCGCGCAGCTCACCACCAACGGCAGCCTGGCGCTCGGCTCCAACGCCGCTCTCGTGCTCACCAACGCCGGCACGTCGGCCGGCCTCTACCGGCTCATGTCGGCCACGTCGGTCACGGGCTCGTTTTCGGGCGGTACCGTGACGGGCGTGCCGACCCATTACCGCCTCGCCTACACCGGCACGGAAGTAAACCTCCAGCGGTTCGCCGACCAGGCCACAACGTTCGCGCTCTCGAGCGGCACCGTGACCCGGGCGCTCGTCAACACGAGCGTGGCCGTCTCGGGCTCGCTCGCGAACACCTCGCCTGCCGGCTCGGCGCCGCTGGCCGTGTCGCTCTTCTCGGCCGGTACGCTCTCGGTGACTCGTCTCGCGTCGGGCACCGGGCAGGTGAGCCCGCAGGCGTGGACCACCGTCACGGGCTCGCTGAACGCCGGGGCTACGCCGGGCACGCTCTCCTGGGCCGTCATGAACACCGACCCCGACGCGATCACGGCCTCGGGCACGGCCACGGGCTCGCTCAACGTGGTCGCCCAGCGGACGTTCACGACGAGCACCGCCACGCTCGACGTCGGCGTCGCCCACGTGGGCGGCGCGTTTTCGTACGGCTCACCCACCGTCGTCGTCACGAGCACCGGCCTCAATGCCACGACGGCGAACGCCTCGCTGGGGGCTTTTTCCGGAGGCCCGGGGGGCTTTTCGCTCACCCAGACCGGCGGCACCGGTGCCTTCACAGGCGCCGCGGCTTCGCAGTCGAGCACCTTCACGCTCTCCGGCACCGGGATTGTCGCGACGGTGGGCGCCTTCTCCGGCACGTTCACCTCCGCGGTGACCGGCGAGTTTGGCGGGATCCCGAACATCGCGGTAGCCGTGACCGGCGGCGTCTTCAGCGGCACGGGCACCTGGAACGTGGCCGGCGGCGGCTCCTGGGGCTCGGGCGCCAGCGCGAGCTGGACGAGCGCGGGCAACGTCGGCGCCGCGCCGGGAACGTTCGCCGGGTTCACGACCACCGATGCCGCCATCTTCGCTGGCACGCAGGGGGGCTCGCACACGATCCTCCTGAACGGCGTGAGCCCGAGTCTCGCCTCGCTCGCCTTCACCAATTCAAGCGGCCGCTACATGCTCGCCACGGGCTCGGGGGGCGCGATCACGCTCGCGGCCGCGTCGGGGGCACCCACCGTGAACGTGGCGACCGGCGGCACGCACGAGATCGCAGCGCAGCTGCTCGGGTCGGCTGGGTTCGAAAAGACCGGCGGCGGCACGCTCGTGCTCTCCGGCAGCAACGCCCTCTCCGGGATCGTGACCGTCACCGGCGGCACGATCTCGCTCGGGGCCAGCCAGTCGTTCGACGGCATTGCCGGAGCGGGCACGATCAACCTCGGCACCACCACGCTCACGACGGGCTCCACGACGAGCACGTTCGCCGGCAGCATTGCGGGCAACGGCGGCCTCACGAAGGCGGGCCCGGGCACGCTCACGCTCTCGGGCTCGAGCACGTTCACCTCACCGCCGGCACGCTCGTGCTGGCGAACTCAAGGGCCCTGCCGACCGACGCGGTCGTGACGATGAGCCCCGGGGCCACGCTCCAGCTCTCGGGCACGACGGTCGTGGGCGCGATCGACCAGAACGGCGGCACGATCACGGGCGGGTCGCTCGTGGCATCACTCGTCTCCACCCAGAGCGGAGCGCTCAACACCGCTATCCAAAACCTCGTCGTCAACGGCACGACCTACGCGGCGGGGATCTTGAAGCGCGGCGCGGGCACGACGACCGTGGGCGCAGCCAACAGCTTCACCGGCTCGATCAAAGTGCAAGGCGGCACGCTCCAGCTCTCGGGCTCGGGCGCGTTCGACCCGGCCAGTTCGGTCGTCATGAGCTCAGGCGCCACGCTCGATCTCAATGGCAAATCCCAGACGTTCGCAGCCCTCACCGGCACCGGCGGCACCGTGGCCCTGGGGAGCGGCCAGCTCACCGTGGCGAACGCCACTGGCGGCCTCTTCGCAGGCACGATCTCGGGCTCGGGGTCGCTCGTGAAGAGCGGCGCCGGGCTCCTCGAACTCACGGGCAATAACACCTACACCGGCGCCACGGCCGTGCAGGCCGGTGAGTTCAAGCTCAATGGCTCGGTGGCCAGCTCGCTCGTCTCGCTCGCGGCGGGCGCCACGCTCTCGGGCACGGGCTCGATCGCGGGCAATGCCACGATCGAGGGCCTCCACGCCCCGGGCAACTCGCCGGGCATCCAGACGGTGGGCGGCGACCTGGCCTACAC
>RGVT01000358.1 GCA_010027105.1 Planctomycetia bacterium | reverse complement strand
AATTCGGCATGCCGCCGGGCATGATGGTCGACGCCCGGGGAAACCCCGCGGTGGGCCTCGACTATCGGCTCTTCCGGTTCGTCGACACGACCGTGGAGCCGGGCAAGGCCTATCGCTATCGCGTGCGGCTCTCGGTCTGGAATCCCAACCGCGATCTCGAGGGCCGCTATCTCGCCGACGCCGCCCTCGCCCGCGACGTGAAGCTCGCCTCGGCGCCGAGCAACGCCACCGAGGCGGTCACCGTGCCCGCGACGACGACGCTGCTCGTGCGGGCGCTGCGCAAGGCCGAGTCGAAGCGGTTCAAGGCCGGCTCGGTGGAGGTGCTGGTGCTCGACAAGGGCTCGGAAACCGGCGACTACGCGCTGCGCAGCCTGGTGACCGAGCCGGGCGGCCTCGTGAACGTCGACAGGCGGCTCAACAAGCCCGGCGACGCGCGGACCCGCGGCGAGGACGCGATCACCGACGCCCTGCTCGTCGACGTGCGCGGCAGGCAGGACGACCGCTCCGAGAGCCGCGGCGCGAAGGGCTCGCCGCCGCCCGAGCCGCTCGACATGCTCTTCCTCCGCGCCGACGGGACGTATGCCGTCGCCTCGGCGGCCGACTCGCAGCCCAAGGTGGATCGCTACGCCGGCACGCTGCCGGTCGCGGACGATCCCAAGGCGGGCAGGGACAAGCCGCCACCGGGCGGACCGGGCAGCCCCTTCGGCGGACCCTTCGGACGCTGATCCCCATGGCATCCCCGCACCGTTCCCACAGTGTCGCCGTGTCGCTCGTGGTCGCCGCCGCGGTGGCCGCATCCGCCTGCCCCGCCGCGCGGGCCGAGCCGAAGTATTCGGGGTGGTCGAAGGTGGAGGGCTCCCGCGAGATGCGGGAGCTCAAGGAGAAGCTGCGCGACGGCGGGCAGCTCGACGGCCCGGGGCGGCTGTTCATCGAGGAGACGGTGCTGCCCCAGCTCGCGCTCGAGGAAAACAGGCCGCTCATCGAGCGCACGCGGAAACGCCTCCGGGAGCTGCTGCTCTCCGAGGTGCCCGACGAGCGGGCCTACGGCGACCTCTCGCTCCTCCTGGCCGAGTTCATGACGACGCTGGCCCGCGACGAGCAGGCCGATCCGGCGGTGCGGGTCAACGCGATGCTCCTCGTGGGCGAGATCAAGTCGCGGGACGGCCGGCCCTGGCCGCCGGCGGCGCTGTCACTGAGCGCCTCCGCGAGCGACAAGGCCCTGCCGGCCGGGGTGCGGATCGCCGCGCTCGCGGGTGTGGCGCGGCACGCCGAGAAGGTGGGCGGCGACGAGGCCGTGATGCGCACGTTCGGCACGCCCGTGTTCGCCATCCTGGAAGAGCCCGCCGCCGCCGGGGTTCCGGAGCAGGAGTGGCTCGTGTCGCGGGCCGTCGGGCTCGTGCCGCTCGTGGCCCGGCCAGCGCCCCCCAAGTTCGCCGCCGCGCTCGCCGAGATCGTGGCCGACCAGACGCTGTCGATCGATCTGCGGGTGCGGGCGGCGGCGGCGCTCGGCGCCACGGCCGACGCGCAGTCGGGCCTCGATGCGGCGGCGGTGGTCGAGGCGATCCGCAGGCTCGCCGTGACCGCGCTCGAGACGGACGTGCAAGCCGCCGAGGTGCGGCGATTCGAGGTGAACTACCGCCGCAGCGGTGCCGCGCCGGCGGGCCCGCCGGGCTTCGGGCCCGACGGACGCCCCCTGCGGGCCGTCGATCCCGCGGCACTGCCGGAGCAGATCTGCCGCCGGGCCGCCTGGCGGCTGCACACGCTCGGCGCGGCGATCCTTTCGATCGATGGGAAGCAGGGCCTCGCGACGCTCTTGGGCGATGCGGGGGGCCCGGCCCGCGACCTCGCCCAGAAGCTCAAGGCGGAGGGCCTGACGATCGACTCCGACCCGGTCGAGGACGCCGTGCTCGACGCCCTCGACGTGCTGCGGCCGCCGGCCCCGGGGGCGAAGCCCGCCAAGCGGCCCGCGCGGCAGCCGAAGCCCGACGAGCCGGCGGGCGACGAGAAGAAGCCGGATCAGGACCCCAACGCCTCGCCGTTCGACAACCCGTTTCAGTGAACACGCGCGACATCGACATCGTGCCGAACGTCCCCAGGCGGGCCTCCGCCCGCTGGTGCCGACGCGGCCCTCCCGGCCCGGCGACTTCCTTCGTCTGCGCGTGCCCATGTAGGACAGGCTTCAGCCTGTCATGCCCTTCGATAATCGCCCGCATTCGGAGCCGGCGGTAGGCATGCTCGACGGATACTTCACGGAACGGCCCGGCATCCTGCCGTCCGTTCCTTGGCCGACCTCCGTCGGCTGGTG
>RGVT01000357.1 GCA_010027105.1 Planctomycetia bacterium | reverse complement strand
CGACGACGAGGGCCCCGAGGTCCGTGACGCGGCCGGCGGACATCACGGCACGGTGCACGGGGCGG
The DNA here is from genome assembly GCA_010027105.1 of Planctomycetia bacterium. GTDB lineage: Bacteria > Planctomycetota > Planctomycetia > Pirellulales > UBA1268 > RGVT01. The sequence continues at coordinate 2,244 of RGVT01000357.1, read as the reverse complement.
TGTCCGTGGTCGGACGCCGCGGCCGGGCGCTCCTGTTCGACCGGAGCCGGAAGGACCACGTGGAGGTGCCCTACGCCCCCGACCTCGAGCTCTCGAGTTTCACGGTGGCGGCCGCGGTGAAGCTGACGAAGCCGCCGACGTTTTCGGGCGTCCTGGGCACGCGGCAGGGGGGCCGGCAGCTCTTCGACCTGAAGGTCAACACCGACAAGGTGCACGGAGACATCGGCGACGACACCCGCTGGATCGAGACGAAGGTCAACTTCTACAAGGACGACGTCGGCGGCGACGGACAGGGGGGCGACCTCGATCTCGACCGCTGGTACCTCGTGACCTACGTCATCGACGCCGGGCGGCAGGAGTGCCGGCTCTACCTCGACGGGGACCGCAAGAAGACCATCCGGTTCCGGGGGACGCCGGTGCTGATGCGGCCCGGGGCCACGCTGCGGATCGGCGACACCGGCGCCGGCGAATTCATGGACGGCGTGATCGACGACCTCCGGATCTGGCGCGAACCGCTGGACGACGCCCAGGTGCGGTCGCTCGTACGGCCCGCCGGCGACGAGGCCGCCGCCGGCCGGCCCGTGGTCAACTGAGGATATCCCTGACGACGTTGCCGTGGACGTCGGTCAGCCGGAAGTCGCGGCCCTGGTAGGGGAACGTGAGCCGCAGGTGGTCGATCCCCATCAGGTGGAGGATCGTGGCGTTCAGGTCGTGGACGTGCACCTTCTGGTCCGGCGTGACGATGTTGTAGGAGTAGTCGTCGGTCGCGCCGTAGGTGAGGCCCGGCTTGATGCCCGCCCCGGCGAGCAGCATGGTGAAGCAGCGGGGGTGGTGGTCGCGGCCGTAGTTCGTCTCGGTGAGCGCGCCCTGCGAGTAGATCGTGCGGCCGAACTCGCCCCCCCAGACGACGAGCGTCTCGTCGAGCAGGCCGCGCCGGGCGAGGTCGTCGAGGAGCGCGGCGGTCGCCTGGTCGGTGTCCTTCGTCTGCCCCTTGAGGGCCGGCGGCAGGCCGAAGTGGTGGTCCCAGCCCATGTGGAAGCACTGCACGAACCGCACGCCCTTCTCCGAGAGCCGGCGGGCGAGCAGGCAGTTGAAGGCGTAGCTGCCGGGCCGGTGCACGTCGGGTCCGTACGAGTCGATCACGCGCTTCGGCTCGTCCCGGAAGTCCACGATCTCCGGCACGCTCGCCTGCATGCGGAAGGCCATCTCGTACTGGCTCGTGCGGGCCGCGATCTCCGGATCCCCCACGACCGCGCTCCGCGCCGCGTTGAGCTTCGCCACCCGGTCGAGCGTGGCCCGGCGCATCGGCCGGTCGATGCCCGCGGGGTCGGCGAGATAGAGCACCGGATCGCCCGAGTTGCGAAACCGCACGCCCTGGTGCTTCGTCGGCAGGAAGCCCGCCCCCCAGAGGCGATCGTAGAGCGGCTGGTCGTCCTTGCGGCCGGAACCGAAGCTCGTGAGGACGATGTAGGCCGGCAGGTCGGCGTTCTCGCTGCCCAGGCCGTAGCTCACCCACGAGCCGATGCTCGGCCGGCCGGCGAGCTGGTGGCCGGTCTGGAAGAACGTGATCGCCGGGTCGTGGTTGATCTGCTCGGTGTACATCGAGCGGATCATGCACCAGCGGTCGGCGTGGCGGGCGATGTTGGGCACCAGTTCGCTGAACCACATCCCGCTCTCGCCGTGCCGGGCGAACGTGAACATGGACGGCGCGACCGGAAAGTTCTTCTGGCCGCTGGTCATCGTCGTGAGCCGCTGCCCCTGCCGGATCGACTCGGGAAGATCCTCACCCCGCCGCTTGTCCATCTGGGGCTTGGGGTCGAAGAGATCCATCTGCGACGGCGCACCCGACTGGAAGAGGTAGCGCCCGCGGCCGGCGGCGCCACGGCGGCGGCCGACGCCGCCTGCGGCTGCATCAGGCTCGCGAGCGCCGCGTAGCCGACGCCGCCACCGGCGCCGCCGAGGAAGACGCGGCGGTTGAGGAGGTCCTGGATGGTGACGGCGTGGTTCATGGGCTCACTCCCGCATCACGAATTCGTCGAGATTGATGATCACGTTGGCCGCCAGCGCATAGGCGGCGAACTCCGGGGCGGCGACGCCGTCGGGCTTCTTCACGAGCCCCAGGGCCGCGAATTTCTGGGCCCGCTCGGGCGCGGCCGTGAAGGCCGCCCGGTCGGCCTCGAAGCCCTCCACGAGCGCGGCGAGTTCCGCGGCCGTGGGCTTCCGGCCCAGCGCCAGCCGGAAGCC
>RGVT01000356.1 GCA_010027105.1 Planctomycetia bacterium | reverse complement strand
CCCACCACGAGTCCGTCGCGCACGAGTACGTCGTTGACGCCGTCGATGCCCTGCGCGGGATCGATCACCCGCCCGCCGCGGATCAGGAGCGTGGCCATCAGACGATCCTCTCCCGGGGAGGTTCCGCGGCGGCCCCGGCGCCGCACACGAGCCACAGCACGCCCATCCGCACGGCCAGGCCGTTGGTCACCTGGTCGAGGATCAGCGACTGCGGGCAGTCGGCGACCTCGGCGGTCACCTCCACGCCCCGGTTGATCGGGCCCGGGGCGAGGATGAGCAGGTCTTTCTTCGCCCGTCTGAGCCGCTCGCGGGTCATGGCGTAGAGGTGGGCGTATTCGCGGACCGACGGGAACGGCCGCGTGTTCTGCCGCTCGAACTGGATCCGCAGCAGGTTGAGCACGTCGCACCGCGGCACGATCGCGTCGAGGTCGTGCGAAACCTCCACGCCGAACTCCCGCCAGCGGGGCGAGACGAGCGTCGGCGGCCCGCAGAGGATCACCTTCGCGCCGAGCTTGAGCAGGCCCCAGATGTTCGACCGCGCGGTGCGGCTGTGGGCGATGTCGCCCACGAGCCCCACGGTGGCGCCGGCGAGGTCGCCACGGTGCTCGCGGATCGAGAAGATGTCGAGCAGCCCCTGCGTGGGATGCTCGTGCGGGCCGTCGCCGGCGTTGATCACGCCCACCGAGAGGTGCTGGGCGAGCAGGTGCGGCGTGCCGGGCGTGGCGTGCCGCACGACCACCGCGTCGACCCCCATCGCCTCGAGGTTCTTGGCGGTGTCGATGAACGACTCCCCCTTGGAGAGGCTGCTCGACGAGGCGGTGAAATCGACCACGTCGGCGCCGAGCCGGCGGGCGGCGAGCGAGAAGCTGGTGCGGGTGCGGGTCGAGTTCTCGAAGAATAGGTTGACCACCGTCCGGCCGGTGAGCACCGAGAGCTTGCGGCGGCAGCCCGCGGTCGCCTCCTTGAACCGGGCCGCGGTGTCGAGCAGCAGGCGGATCTCCCCGGTGGAATGCCGTTCGAGGTCGAGCAGATGACGATGGCCCCAGCCGTCGGGGAAGGCGTCCGGCTCGAATGACGATGCTGGCATGCGGGGCGATCTCGGCAAGTGGCGTGGATTCTACATTGAGGCCCGGCAAACCGCCCCCGTCTGGCCTTGCCGCGGCGATCGGCGGCTTTCTAGGCTCCCCCGCGGAGGTCCGCTCCGTTCTCCGGCGGATCTCCACGGGAAGCCAGCGAACATGTCGATGCGGAACTCGCCGAGCCCGGCCGCCTTCCAGGCGCTCGCCTGCCTCGCGCTCGTCGTCCAGCCGGGCTGCATGTCGGCCCTCACGTCGGCCGGCCTGCGCGAGGCGGTGTTCGACACGATCGATTCGCTCGCCGCCAGTGCCGCGGGCGACGCTCCCGCCCCGGCAGCCGATGCCGACGTCTCCGCCCGGGTCGCGACCGACGCGGCCGACGCCGGAGCGGATGATGCAGCCGAGCCTGCCGTCGAACCCGCGCGGGTGCTGTCGCTCGACGAGGCGGTCGAGCGGGCTGTGAACCGGCTCAACGGCCGTGGCCGGCTCGACGCCGAGACGCAGGCCACGCTGCTTGCGATCCTGGACGCCACGAGTCCCGAGGACTGGCCGGCCGCCATCGACGCCTTCACGGCCTCGCTCGAGAGCCGCCGGACGGAGCAGCGGAGCGCCGAAGGAGCGGCCCGCGGAGAGGTTGCGGCGCGCGAGCCACCCGGGAAGCTCGTCGTGGTGGAGGTGTCGCGGCCGGTGCCGCCCGTGGCGGCGCCCGTGCCGGCGGTCGCACCGGAGAACCCGCCGCACCCGTCGCCGCCCTCGGTGCCGAGGAACCGCTCGCGGACGCCGTGCCGGTGATCGAACCGGCGCCTGCCGCACCGGCCCCGGTCGGACCGCCCCCGCTCCTGCCGCCGCCGTCGCTGGCGATCCGCAATCCCTGCTTCGTGACACGGGTGCGGGGGTGGGGCGACGTCGACCGGTTTCCCGCGGCCGAGTTCCGCCCCGGGCAGGACGTGATCGTGTACTTCGAACTCGACGCGCCGGCGTCGCGGCGGACGGACGCGGGCCACGCCACCAGCGTCGACGCCGCGTTCCGGCTCGTCGCGGCCGACGGCCGGCAGGTCGGGCAATGGGTCTTCGAGCCGATCGACCAGACCAGCCACGCCCCGCGGCGCGACTACTTCGCCCGCTACTTTCTCCGGATCCCCGAGACCGCGTCTCCCGGCGCGTGCCGGCTCGAATTCGCGGTCAGCGACCGCGTCGCCGGTGCGTCGACCCAGGCCCACCTCGACCTCGAGGT
>RGVT01000355.1 GCA_010027105.1 Planctomycetia bacterium | reverse complement strand
CTCGGCCACCTGTTCCATGAGCTGCTTCTTCCAGGCCGTCACCTGGCTCGTATGGATCCCGAACTGGCTGGCCAGCTGGGCGTCTCCCTTGGCTGCCGCCAGGGCCACCTTGGCCTTGAACGGAGCCCCATACACACGTCGCTTTCCCGGCATCGTCATACTCCTGATAGGGGGCCTCCCAGCCCGGAGGCTCCACCTTATCAGCGCGCCCGAAATCCGGGGTCCACCTCACTCATGGCGCGGGTGGGGGAGGAGTTTCCGCTCGAGCCTCCGCCAGTCTCTCCCGCCCGTTCCCCGCCCACCGACTCACGGCGAGCTCGTGCAGGTCCACTTTCGACCGGGCGATTTTTCAGGGACGGATAGACGAACTGCCCGCGATCGACATCCACAGCCTCTCCGCTCATCCGCTCCGGAACGGTCGCCGAAGTGCCATTGGCCGGGCTATCCTCCGAGCGAAAAATCGAGGTCTTCGGAAAACCGCGGCAGGCCGTGCAGAAACCGCAGCGCCGTGCCGCCGACGAAGGCCGGGCGGCGGAACGCCTCCGACTCGTGAAACGACCGCAGCACCAGAGCCTGGAGCTATTCACGCAGCCGGTTGAGGGCCTGCCCGCGATCCGCGGCGGTCCGAACGAGCATGACGGCTTGTTCCTTCACTCGATCAAGGCTCCGTCGTCGCATTCAGCCGCGAGGCGCGCCCAGCGGTCGGCCGCGCGCCGGAGGCGAGGGCGTTGGAATCGGGCTACATATTCCTGGAGGCGGCTTGCATCCACGGCCTGCATGTTCTGGTAGCGCATTTCCTGGAGGCGATCCGACGTCCACTCGCCCGCGGAAAGATGCCAGTGATCGAGCAGCGCCTTTTCGGGTCGGGCCACGAGGATGGCGCCGGCGCCGTAGGGAACTTCGTCGTACCCGAAACAGCACGGCTGCTTGATGTGCCGGTATTCGAACGCGCCGCAGGCGTTGTCGAACCGGGCCGGCAGGCGTCGCTTTCTCCGAAAGCGGCCCCCCCGCTTGCGGAGCAAGCGGGCTACGGCCCGGCGGCCGCGGGCATGCGTTCAGCAGCACAGGGGCAGCGCACCAGTTGGCGGACATTCCCTGCTTTCACAGCAGACTGCCGGCAAAGCGGACGTGCCCCCGCAAAGACATCGACAGGCGCCGCGGCCCGCGGCCTCCTCACGAAAATCTCACGTTTTCCGGCGCTGCGGCCGGCCGATGCCGCACGTAGCATCGATCGCAGGTTCACGTGAGGTGCTCCCCTGCGGGTCCGCGCACTGTTCATCTCCGACGTGCATCTCGGATGCGGGTTTTCCCGCACGCAGGACCTGTTTGACTTTCTCGGCCGCCTCGAGCCCGACCGGCTCTATCTCGTGGGCGACATCATCGACGGCTGGAAGCTCAAGCGCAACTTCGTCTGGAACGACACCGCGAGCTACGTGATCCGCCGGATCCTCGGCATGCTCAAGCGCGGCACGCGGGTGCATTACGTCACCGGCAACCACGACGAGTTCCTGCGGGCCTTCTCGCCGCACACCTTCGGCCACATGGAATTGGCCGACGAGTTCGTGCACGTGACGGCCGACGGCCGGCGCCTGCTCGTGATCCACGGCGACTGCTTCGACCACCTCACCAGGCACGCCCCCTGGGTCTACCACCTCGGCGACCACGCCTACACGCTCGCCCTCCACGCCAACGCCTGGCTCAACGCCGCCCGCCGGCTGCTCGGCTATCCCTACTGGTCGCTGAGCGCGACGCTCAAGAGCAAGGTCAAGCGGGCGGTGAACTTCGTCAACGACTTCGAGCACTTCGTGGCCCGGCACACACGGATGCACGGCTGCAGCGGCGTCGTGTGCGGCCACATCCACGTGCCGGCGATCCGGAAGATCGACGGCGTCGACTACTACAACTGCGGCGACTGGATCGAGCACTGCTCGGCCCTGGTCGAGCACTTGGACGGCCGGATCGAGCTCGTGGGGATGGACAGTTTTCCGGCGGCGCCAGCGGCCTCCGACCGCGGGGAGGCCGAGGCCCCGCTCCTACCCGAGCTCGCCGCCGCCGGCTTCGACCTAAGCGGCTTTTCCGCGGCGGTCTAGCGCCGCCCGATAGGCCTCGACCGCCACGACGATCGCGGTGGGCCGTCGCACGCGTGCACGCGTGCGGGGCATGACCAACAATGCCGCGGTTCGCCCCCGTGGCCGCACGCAGCGCGCTCATGCGCCCTTCGGCAATCGACCTCCACCCGGATATCATCCCCCCGGGACGGCGTGACGGCGTATCACTTTCGAGCCAACGCCCACTGGCCTGCCTTGGAAATCCTGATCCAG
>RGVT01000354.1 GCA_010027105.1 Planctomycetia bacterium | reverse complement strand
GCAGCGTCCCGGGGGTGGAGCGGCGCGGCCGGTTCCCCGGCCCGCCTTCAAGCTCGCCCCGCTCCCGGCCGCCTCGCGGTCGACGCCCGTCACTCGGTCCTCCCAGGAGCCGGCCGCCCAGAAGCCCGACGTGAAGCTGCCGCTCGACGCCATCCGCAGCGCGAAGGCCGGCGGTGCCAAGCCGCTCGCCGACCACATGCGGAAGCACGAGCAGCGGCAGGCCGAGGCGGCGCGGCTCCGCACCGGCGTCGGCGGCCCTCCGTCGCGCGGCGCCATGGTGCCGGTTCCCCCGCCCCTCGAGCCGGGCGTGAGGCCGCGGCGGACGCCGGGGAAGTCGCAGCCGGGGGGTGGCGACGACCTCCTCGGCGGCCGTGAGGCGCGGCAGCTCAACCGCAAGCGGTCGCTCGATTCGCGGGGGCCCGTCGGCGAAGACGACGACAGCGCCGCCCGCCGGCGGCGCGGGCCGCGGCAGCGGCGCGGCGGGGTGGTCTCCACCGCGGCTCCGCGAAAGACCAACGCCGCCGTGCAGGTGCCCTGCACCGTGCGGGCGTTCTCCGAGGCCATCGGCCTGTCGGCGAGCGAGGTGCTCAAGAAGCTGCTGACCTTCGGCATGGAATCGATGCCGAGCATGGGGTCGCTGCTCGATCGCGACACGGTGGAGCTGCTCGCGGCCGAACTCGGCGTGCAACTCGACATCAAGACGGCCGAGGACCTCGAGCAGGAGTTGCTCGCGGGGTTCGACGCCGTCGACGAGGATCCGGCGCTGCGGCTGCCGCGGGCGCCCGTGGTGACGTTCCTGGGCCATGTCGACCACGGCAAGACGTCGCTCCTCGACAAGATCCTCGGCATCGACGTCGCGGCCCGGGAGAGCGGCGGCATCACGCAGCACATGCGGGCCTACACCGTGCAGCGGAACGGCAGCCCGGTCACCTTCGTCGACACGCCCGGCCACGAGGCGTTCACGCAGATGCGGGCCCGCGGGGCGAACGTGACGGACTGCGCGGTGCTCGTGGTGGCGGCCGACGACGGCATCATGCCGCAGACCGAGGAGGCCATCAGCCACGCCAAGGCCGCGGGGGTGCCGATCGTGGTGGCGATCAACAAGATCGACCTTCCCGGCGCCGACGTGCAGAAGGTCTACCAGCAGCTCGCGGCGAGCGAACTGCTGCCGACGGAATGGGGCGGCGAGACGGAAGTGGTGAAGACCAGCGCGGTGACGGGCGAAGGGGTCGACCAGCTGCTCGACACGCTGCTCACGATCGCCGAGCTGCACGACCTGCGGGCCAACCCCGACCGGGTCGCCGCCGGCGTCTGCCTCGACGCTTCGATCCACGAGGGCCGCGGCGTGGTGGCGTGCCTCCTCGTGCAGAAGGGCACGCTCCGCATCGGGGACGCCGTGGTCTGCGGCGAGGCGAGCGGCCACGTGAAGTCGATGCTCGACACCACGTCGAAGCGGCGGGTCGTCGAGGCGGGGCCCGCGGTGCCCGTATTCGTGAGCGGCTTCGACACGCCCCCCGGCGCGGGGGAGCGGTTCCAGGTGGTCGAGTCGATCGGCCTGGCCCGCGAGGTGGCGGTGAAACGCAGCGGCATCCGTCGCCACAGCAGCCTGGCCAGCGCGCCGGTGCACGTGACCCTCGAGAACCTGCACGACCGCCTCGGTGCCGAGAAGGCGCCCACGCTCAACCTCATCCTCCGCGCCGACGTCCGCGGATCGATCGAGGCGATCCTCAAGGAACTCGAGAAGCTCGAGCATCCCGAGGTGAAGATCCGCGTGCTGCAGGCGACCGTGGGGGGTGTCACCGAGGCCGACGTGCAGCTCGCCGACGCGTCGGACGCCGTGATCATCGCCTTCAACGTCGTCCCGGACGAGCGGGCCAGGTCGCTGGCCGAGGAACGGGGCGTGCAGGTGCGGCGCTACGAGATCATCTACCAGGTGACCGACGACCTGAAGAAGGCGCTCGAGGGGATGCTCGCCCCGGAGAAGAGGGAGAACGAGCTCGGCAGGGCGGTCGTCCAGCGGACCTTCTCCATCAGCCGACTGGGCGTGATCGCCGGCTGCCGCGTGATCGGCGGCGTGATCGCCCGCAATGCCCGGCTGCGGGTGATCCGCGACAGCCGCGTGATCGGCGACTACGCGATCGATTCGCTGAAGCGCGAAAAGGACGACGCCCGTGAGGTTCGCGACGGCCTCGAATGCGGCATCAAGCTCGCCGGGTTCAACGACGTCAAGGAGGGCGACATCCTCGAGTGCTATCGCATCGAGGAAGTCGCACGCACGCTCTCGTGACCACGCGACGTCAGCTGAAGGCGGCCGAGGCGGTCCGCGAGGTGGTCAGCATG
>RGVT01000353.1 GCA_010027105.1 Planctomycetia bacterium | reverse complement strand
GCGAACGGCGACCGTTATACCGCGCGTGCCGGCCCCCTCAATCGCCCCGCGAATTCGGCGGCGTTTGCCCCGCCGGGCAGCGGCCGTGCCGCTCGACGGACGCCGGCGGGAGCGTAGATTGGTCCCCATGTCGGGCTCCGTCATCGAATTGCAGAACGTGCGCAAGGCCTTTGTCGCTCCCGGCGGCGAGATCGTGCCCGTGCTCGACATCGAGTCGTTCGCGCTCGGTGCCGGCGAGGAGTGCGCCCTCGAGGGGCAGAGCGGCTCCGGGAAGTCGACGCTCTTGAACGTGATCTCCGGAATCATGCGGCCCGACACGGGGAGCGTGCTCGTCGGCGGCCACGACATCGCCCGGTTCGACGAGGCCCGCCGCGACCGCGTGCGGGCCGACACGCTCGGCCTGGTGTTCCAGCAGTTCAACCTCCTGCCGGGATTCACGGCGCTCGAGAACGTGCTCGTGGCGATGTCGTTCGGGTCGCGCCGGCCCGATCGGAACCGGGCGGCCGGCCTGCTCGCGGCCGTCGGCCTGTCCCACCGCCTCGACCACAAGCCGGCCGAACTCTCCGTCGGCCAGCAGCAGCGGGTGGCGGTGGCCCGGGCGCTCGCCAACCGGCCGCGGGCCGTGCTCGCCGACGAGCCCACGGCGAGCATCGACACGGCCCACCAGGAGCAGGTGATCGAGTTGCTCCGCGGCGCCTGCCGCGACGAGCACGCGGCGCTCCTCGTCGTCACGCACGATCCCGCCGTGGCCGGCCGGTTCCCGCGCCGGCTGCGGCTCGAAGACTTCAACCGCGCGGCCCGCATCCCGGCCGCCCCGGAGCGGCCGGCATGACGCTCCTCGGCATCGCCTGGCGCAACGTCCGGCAGCGGCTCCTCACGAGCGGGCTCACGGCGCTCTCGCTCGCCCTCGGCGTGGCGCTCGTCGTGGCCACGCTCGTCACCGGCCGGATCGTGAACCGGGCCTTCGAGTCGGGCTCGGGCCTGGGCTACAACATGATCGTGGGGGCGAAGGGGAGCCCGCTGCAGCTCGTGCTGAACAGCGTCTACTTCATCAGCAAGCCGATCGAGAACGTCCCCTGGGCGTTCTACGAGGAGTTCCTGCCGGCGGCACGCCGCAGCGACGGCGTCGACGGTACGTACGCCGCCAGCACCGAGACCGCCGTGCCGATCTGCATGGGAGACTACTTCCGCGGCCACCGCGTCGTGGGCACCAACGCCGCCTTCTTCGACAGGCTCACCCGCGGCGACGGCCGGCCGTTCGAGTTTTCCGCCGGAAAGAATTTCCGCGACGACGACTTCTTCGCCGGCGTGCTCGGGGCGGCCGTGGCGGCGAACCTCGGCCTCGGGGTCGGCGACGCCTTCGCGCCCACCCACGGCGCCGACGACGGCAAGGTGCACGACCCGTTCAAGGTGGTCGGGATCCTCGCCCGCACCGACACGCCGCTCGACCGCGGCGTGTTCGTGAACATGGAGGGGTTTTATCTGCAGGACGGCCACGCCAAGCCGCTGCCCGAGGGCTCGGAGCCCGGCCCCGCGCCAACGGCGCATCCCTCGGGCCACGCTCCTCTCCCGGCGAATCAACGGGAGGTGACCGCGATCCTCCTCGAAACGGCCTCGCTGCCGGGCCTACCGCCCGAACTCACGGCGATGGGCCTGCGCACCGCGATCAACGAGGGCCGCGACGCCCAGGCCGCACTGCCGGTGGCCGAGATCCGCCAGCTGCTCGACCTGTTCGTGAAGCCGCTCGAGCTGCTCCTCCTGCTCGTCACGGCGCTCGTCGTGATCGTCTCGGCGATCGGAATCCTCGTGAGCATGGTGGGCTCGTCGCTCGAGCGCAGCCGCGACGTCGCGATCATGCGGGCCTTGGGAGCCCGCCGCTCCCACGTGCTCGCCACGGTGCTCATCGAGGCCGTGCTCCTCGCCGTGGCCGGCGGCCTCGCCGGCTGGGCGCTCGGCCACGTCGTCGTCGGCCTCATCGGCCCGTGGATCACGACCAACGCCGGCGTCACGGCGAGCGTCTTCTCCTCGGCCCCGCTCGCCGAGGCCCTGCTCGTGCCGTTCCTCGTCGTGCTCGCGATCGTCGCCGCCCTCCTCCCCGCGATCGCCGCCTACCGCACCGACGTCGCCAAGTGGCTGCAGGGCTCGTAGGTGCAATCTGCAATAGTTCGCCGGCTTCGGGCTCCCCAGACCCCGTCGCCGGACGTTGGGGTTGTCGGCAGTGCGCCGGCTCGTGACTGCCCAGACCCTCTCGCTTGACGTTCGCCTCGGCCCTCCAGGCAATCCTGTTCGGCACGGCGATTGCCTGACCGTGGGGCAAGCGTCCCGCTTGCTGTAGGACAG
>RGVT01000352.1 GCA_010027105.1 Planctomycetia bacterium | reverse complement strand
GCCTGGCCCGGGCCAGGCGGGGCTCCTGTTGTTCCCGCGGCTGCGAGATGCTAGAAACTGTGCGTTCGACTGACTTTCGTCCGCACCCACTCCGTCGGGAACTGCGGTTCGTGCATCTGGCGATGGTCGCGAGTCGATGGTGTCCGTCAGCCAGTTCCCGAGTCCCTGAGGTGTTGATTCTTATGTCCCGGAAGATTTACGTGGGGAACCTCCCCTGGTCCACCACGTCTGCCGATCTGGAGGCGTTGTTCTCGCCGCACGGCGAAGTGCGGAGCGCCGAGGTGATTTCCGATCGCGAGACCGGTCGCTCGCGCGGGTTTGGGTTCGTGGAGATGGTGACCGACGAAGGCCTGCAGGCGGCGATCAGCGCCCTCAACGGGCACGAGATGAACGGCCGGCCGCTCACGGTCAACGAGGCCCGCGAGCGCACGCCCCGCCCGGGTGGCGGCGGCTACCGCGGTGGCGACCGCTACTAAATCGTTCGCGCCTCGGCGCATCAGCCAATCGGCATGCCATCGCAGGGGTCGGCGTCCCTCCGGCCCCTGCGATGCGTGCGTCGAGACTTCCGATCGTCCCCCCATCCCTTCCCGCAATCCACGCTCCGAGCCACCGACATGCCCCCTCCCAAGCCCAAGGCCGCGAAGTTCGCCAAGAAGAAGGTCAAGCCGCGCGCGAAGGTCAAGCGGAAGGATCCGATCTTCATCGACGGCGCCCGTCCCCGGCCGATGTACGTCGACTACAAGGACCTCGAACTGCTCGGGAAGCTCGTCAACCGGCAGGGCAAGATCCTCGGTCGGCGGAAGAGCGGCTGCACCGCCGCCAGCCAGCATGCCGTGACGAGCGCCATCAAGCGGGCGCGGTTCATGGCCCTCCTGCCTTACGTCGGCGAGTGACGCCGCGGCCGTCATGCCAGCCCTGACGACCCGGCGGAGAGTCGAGTTTCGCGACACCGACGCCGCGGGCATCGTCCATTTTTCAGCCTTTTTCTTCTGGATGGAGTCGGCGGAGCACGAACTGCTGCGGGCGGCCGGGCTGCACGTGTTCGACCCGCTGCCCGACGGCGGCACGGCGAGCTGGCCACGGGTGTCGGCGTCGTGCGACTACAAGGCGGCCGTGCGGTTCGGCGACGAGGTGGAGGTTTCGGTGCACGTGGCGGAGCTCGGCCGCACGAGCGTGACGTTCGCCTTCCGCTTCGAGCACGCCGGCGCGGTGGTGGCCGAGGGGAGGATCGTGGCGGTGCGCTGCCTGATGCATCCGGACGGGAGGCCGCAGGCGGTGCCGGTTCCCGACGAGATCGCAACGCGGCTGGCTCCGTTTCGCGGCGTGTGACGCGGCGCGGTGGCGACGACGGCCCTGAGGAGTGGAGCATGCTCGAGGTCGACCGGCTCGCGAAGTCGTATCCGGCGGCCGGCGGGCCGGTGCGGGTGCTCGACGACGTGTCGCTGCGGGTCGCGCCGGGGGAGCGGATGGCGATCATGGGCCCGAGCGGATCCGGCAAGAGCACGCTGCTTACGATCCTGGGCACGCTCGACGAGCCGACGGCCGGCGGCGTGCGGCTCGACGGCCGCGATCCCTTCGCGCTCTCCGCGGTGGAGCGGGCGGCCTTTCGCAACCAGGCGATCGGCTTCGTATTCCAGGAGCACTTCCTGCTCGGCGGCCTGACGGCGCTCGACAACGTGGTGCTGCCGGCGCTGGCGACCGGGGCGGTCGCGCCCGCCACGGTCGAGCGGGCCCGCTCGCTGCTCGATCGGGTCGGCCTGTCGGGCCGGGCGCACGCGCTGCCCGGCGAGCTCTCGGGCGGAGAGCGGCAGCGGGTGGCGGTGGCCCGCGCGGTCGTGCTCGGGCCGCGGCTCGTGCTGGCCGACGAGCCCACGGGGCAGCTCGACGCCGCGAACGCCGGAATCGTGGCCGACCTGCTCGTGGGCCTCGCCTCCGAGGCGGGTGGCATGCTCGTCGTGGCCACGCACTCGCCGGCCGTGGCCGAGCGGATCGGCAGGGTGCGGCAGCTCGTGGCGGGGCGGCTAGAAACATGACCGAGGCGGACCGCCAGTGCGACTTCGCGGCCACTCCGCCGGTGGCGTCCGTGGCGGGGCTCGCCCTGCGGCTCGTACGGCACTGGTGGCGGCAGCTCGCGGCGCTCGCCGCGGCCTGCGCCGTGGTGGCGGCCACGATCTCCGGGGCGCTCGGCGTCGGGGCGGCCGTCGAACGGGGGCTCCTGCGGCTGGCGGTCTCGCGGCTCGGGCGGATCGACGCGGCCGTGGTGGGCGAGGATTTTTTCCGGGCGGCGCTCGCCGGCGAACTCGCCGCGGGCGTGGCGTCGGACGACGCCACGCTCGTGCCCG
>RGVT01000351.1 GCA_010027105.1 Planctomycetia bacterium | reverse complement strand
TGTTGAGGAACGTGGAGCCGTTGGCCCGGACGGTGAGGACGTTGCCGCTCACCTGGCCGGCGGCCTGGTTGAGCGTGATGGCGCCGTTGGTGACGTTGAGCGTGACGTTGCCGCCGCCAGCGTTGATCGAGCCCGAGCCGAGCAGGCTGGCGTTCGTGGCCGGGTCGAGCGTGAGCGTCAGATTGCCGCCGTTCAAGACCACGTTGTTGCCGTGGATGGCGAGGTTTGCGCCGGTCACTTGGTTGGAGTCGTACGTGTTGACGACGGTGAGGTCGCCGGTGCCGGTGATGTTGGCAGCAAGGAAGTTGACGGACGTGTTGAGCACCGACGTGGTGTTCGCCCGCACGTCGAGTCGGTTGCCGAACACCTCGGCCCCGCCCGCCGTCGACACGTTGCCGGTGGTCGATGAGAGAAGCACGATCGCGGCATTGTCGCCGGTGATGTTGTCGGCGATCGTGATGTTGCCGCCGGCCACCACGCTGATATTGCCCGAGGCGGCGGTGATCCCGTTGGCGACCACCGTCAGATCATCGGTCTCGTTGACGACCACCGAGCCGCCCGCCGCGAGCGCGGTGAGTTGTGCGATCGTGGTATTGATGCGGACCGAGCCAGCGCTCGACGACGTGGCATCGAGTTTCGTGCCGCGCACCTGCCCTGCCACCTGGTCGAGGGCGATATTCTGCAACCCGGACAGCGTCACGTTGCCGGTCCCGGCGTTGACGACACCGGTGCCATTGATCGAATCCCCGGCAGTGATCGACACGTCGCCGCCGTTCGTCTGCACGTTGCCGGCAGCGATCGCCAGGGAGTCTTCCTCGCTGACTGTGAGCGTGGCGCCCGTGGCATTGATGGTGGCGGCAAAAGAAGCGACGTTGGTCTTCAGGTTGGATGCGTTCTGGGCCAGCACGGTGAGCAGCGAGGCCTTGATCTGGCCCGTGGACTGATTGAGCGCCACGTAGCCTGCGGACGTATTGAGAAGAACGTTTGCAGCCGGCGCATTGATGATGCCGGTGCCGGTGAGGTTGCCGGACAGCACGTTGATCGTCAGGGGGTCGCCGGCCGACGTGAGCCCGGCCGCCCCGATCGTGAGGTCGCCCGACGCCTGGGTCACGTTGAGGCCGGGGCCGCCTGCACCATTACTGACGCCACCGGTAAGAGTTGTGATCCACGTGCTGACGTTGCCGCCGTCGGCCGTCACGTCGAGATTTACGGCGTTGATGGCGCCGGCGCCGTTGATGTCACCAGAGACGGTCAGGTTCACGTCGCCGGCGGGATTCACGAGCCCTGCTGCATCGATCGTGAGATTTCTCGCCTGGCCGATGGTGAGCACCTGAGATGTACCCGTGACGTTGGCCGCGAGGGCCGAGACGTTCGTGAACACGGTCGACGTGTTGGCCACCGTGAGATTCAGCAGTTTCCCGATGATGGATCCGCCGTTGGAGTTGACCGCACCGTTTAAGGTGAAAACGACGTCGTTGTAGCCCGATTGGTTGACACCGGCCCAAACGTCGCCGCGCACGTCCACGTTGACCGGGCTCGTCAGATTGGGCGTCACGCTGATCGGGCCGCTTCGGGTGGTGAGGCCGTAGATCACGATGCTGCCGCCGATGACACGGTTGATCGTGAGGCCCTGTCCATTCCCGGTCACGTTGGCCCCGATGCCGGTGTAGGTCCAGTTGGCATCGTTCGGCGTCGAATTGGCGGTCCAGAAGAGATTGCTGGCGGTGACGTTGCCGGTGCCGGTGATGGCGCCGTTGGCGACGAGCGTGACGTTCGCGGGCGCGAGCGACGTGATGTTGCCGCTGATGTCGAGATCACCAGGGCCGGCAGTGCCTACGACGAGCGTGATCGCCGAATTGGCGATGACGTCGGTGCCCGCCGTGATGTTCAGGCTGGTGGCCTCGTTCACCGTGAGAGTCTGGCCCGCTCCGGTGATGTTCGCCACGAGCGACGCCACGTTCGTATTCAGGAACGTCGATCCGTTGGCCCGCACGCTCAGCACGTTGCCGCTCACCTGGCCCGCGCTCGTATTGAGCGCGATGTTCCCGAGGCTGGCGTTGAGCGTCACGTTGCCCGTGCCGGCGAGGATGCTGCCCGTGCCGTTCAGGCTCCCCGACACGAGGTTGATCGAGATGTCGCCTCCGTTCGACACCACGTTCTGCCCGATCGCCGTCAGGCTGTTTGCCTCGTTGACCGTCAGGTTTTGACCCGCGCCCGTGATGTTCGCGATCAGCGTGCTCACGTTCGTGTTCAGGAACGTGCTGTTCTGAGCGCGCACGCTGAGCACATTGCCGCTCACCTGGCCCGCGCTCGTATTGAGCGCGATGTTCCCGAGGCTGGCGTTGAGCGTCACGTTG
>RGVT01000036.1 GCA_010027105.1 Planctomycetia bacterium | reverse complement strand
GATGAGAAAGGCCTGCTGGATCCTGCTGGCGAGCGTGCTCCTGTCGACGGGCACGGGCTGCCTCATCCCGATCTACTCCGGCGACCCGGTTCGCCGCGCCCAGCAGCTCATCTACACGTCGGAAGACCTGCGGGCGATCACCGACGAATGGGAGCGCATCTGGTTCCTCGACCAGCCCTCCCACATGACCCCGTGGCGCACCCACGGCGGGATCCTGTAATCACGCAACGCATCGGCCTCGTGCCGATCTTTGCTCGGCGAATCGCCATTCGATCTCGATGGCCTTGCCTCCAGCCAGGCAGTGCTGAAGTTGAGGAGGCTTCGGGCCACCCGTGTCCCTTGAGCCGGCGTGTGAACTCAGATTCGAATCCTTGATGCCTGCTCGACGATCTGCTCGAGCGGCACGAGGTCGCCCTTGTTGCAGCCCGGGCAGGCCTCGGCGGCTTCGGCCCAGGCTGCCGGGGAACGCAGGTTCGAGTCCCAGAAGGGCCAGGTCTTGCACTGCCGCGGCCGCTCGTCATAGGCGGTGCACTTCCGCGTCTTCTCGTCGAGCAGCACGCAGTCGCCCCCCGGGCGCTCCGTGAGCGACCTGCGCACGCCCACCCGCTTCACGTAGGCCCGCTCGAACTCGTCGGTGGGCAGGCCCAGCCGGGCCGCCATGGCGTCGATCTCGGCCTGGTTCACCCAGACGTAGCCTTCCGAGCCGGAGCAGCAGTCGCCGCACTGCGTGCACTGAAACCGCAGGCCGCCGGCGTACCACACGTCCTTGCCGATGCCCGCCATGCTCCTGCTCCCGTCAGGTCGCGATCCGCCCGACCGTCGCGACGACGGCCTCCACGTCGGCGGCGGTGTTGAACGGGCCGAAGGCGAGCCTCACCGTGCCGCCGGCCTGCGTGCCGATGAAGTCGTGCACGCACGCCGCACAGTGGAAGCCCGACCGGGCCTGGACTCCCGCCGCCTGCTCCAGGATCGCGGCCAGTTCGGCCGGATCATAGCCCTCGAGCGTGAAACTCACAATTGGCGGCCCGCATCCGCCCGCCGCGAACACCCGCGCGCTCCGCACCTGCCGCAGACCGTCCACGCAGGCGATGGCGAGGTCGTGGCAGCGGGCGTGGACCGCCCGCACGGAGTGCGCCTCGAGCCAGTCGCAGGCCGCTTCGAGCGCCGCCAGCGCCGGCAGGTCGGGCGTGCCCGCCTCGAGCCGGTCGGCGAAGGCTGCGGGCATCTCGAGCGAGTCGCTCGCCGAGCCCGTGCCACCCTGGATCAACGGCTCGATCTCCACCCCTTCCCGGGCCCACAGAATCGCCGCGCCGGCCATCCCGTGCAGCCACTTGTGGGCAGCCGCCACGACGACGTCGGCCTCCCACGCGACGACGCTCCGGGCCGGCTCAACCTGCGCGAGCGATTGGGCGGCGTCGAGGAGCAGCATCCCGCCCCGCGCGTGGACGAGCGCCGCGATCGCGGGCGCATCCTGCAGGGCCCCGGTGACGTTCGACGCGTGCGCGCAGACGACCAGCCGCGTGGCGGGCCGCCAGGCGGCGGCGATGCCGGCGGGATCGACCAGGCCCGTGCCGTCGCAGGGCGCGATCGTGAGGCCGATCAGGCCGCGGCGGCGGAGGTGCTCGAGCGGCCGCAGCGTGGCGTTGTGGTCGGCGGCGGTCGCGATCACGTGGTCGCCCGGCCGCACGAGGCCGTGGATCGCCATGTTGAGCGCGAGCGTGGCCCCGGCCGGCAGCGCCACCCGAGCCGGATCGGCGCCGCCGAGGATCGCCGCGGCCCGTTCGCGGGCCCGCCGCCGGATCGCGTCGGCCTCCACGGCCGCGCGGTGGCCGCCCCGGCCCGCCGCCGCCCCGACGACCCGCGCCGCCCGTTCCCAGGCCGAGCGCACGGGCTCCGGCTTGGGCCACGTGGTGGCCGCGTTGTCGAGATACCGGCGCGGGGGACGAGGATCCGACACGCTAGCCCCCGATCTGGAACATGGCCCGCGCCGGTCGCTCGAACCCCGTCGAACCGATCCCGTGTGCGGCCCGCTTGGCCCCCACACAGGCCCGAAGCAGGGCCGCGATCCCGGCGTCGACGGCCGCCTCGTCCGCGTCGCCGCGCAGCACCGGCCGCACGTCCCACTCGGTCGTCGAAAAGAGACAGTTCCGCACCTGGCCGTCGGCCGTGAGCCGGAGCCTGTCGCAGCGGTCGCAGAAGGGGGCGGTCACCGGGTCGATGAAGCCCACGCGGCCGCCGCCGTCGGCCCACGCGAAGTCGACCGCCGGCTGGCCGCGGTCGCCGGCCGGGAGCGGCACGAGCGGCCCCACGTGCCGCTCGAGGATCGCCCGCACCTCGCGGCCGGAGAGCACGCGGTCGTCCGCCCAGGCGGCCTCGGCGTCGAGCGGCATGAACTCGATGAACCGCAGGTGAAAGGCCTCGCGGCGGCAGAACTCCGCCAGCGGCACGATCTCCTCCTCGGTGAGCCCGCGGATCGACACCGCGTTGATGCGGATTGCGCCGAAGCCGGCAGCCTTGGCGGCGACCAGGCCCGCGAGCACGCGGTCGAGGCCGCGCCTCCGGGCGAGCGTCTCGAAGACGTCCGCCCGCAGGCTGTCGAGGCTGACGTTGAGCCGGTGCAGCCCCGCCCGCCGGAGCCGCTCCGCCTGCTCGGCGAGGAGCAGGCCGTTGGTGGTGAGGGCCACATCGCCGACGCCCGGCACCGCCACGAGCAGCCGCACGAGCGCGTCGAGGCCCGACCGCAGGAGCGGCTCCCCCCCGGTGATCCGCACGGCGCGCACGCCGAGCCCCGCGGCCACCCGCACCACCCGGGCGATCTCCTCGTAGGCGAGCAGTTCCTCACGGGGCCGGAACGCCGCATCGACCGGCATGCAGTAGGAGCAGCGCAGATTGCAGCGGTCGGTGACGCTCACGCGCAGGTCGGTGTGCACACGGCCGAAGCCGTCGACGAGGCGCCCCGTCCCCTGGCTCGGCGCAGTGCGGGGCTGCTGCGGCGGGTTCATCGGCCGGGCTCCGGCACCGGTTGTGCGGGCGACGCCTCGGGGTGGACCCACGTCCGCGTGCCGTCGGCGGCCTCCTCGCACTTCCAGATCGGTACTTCGCGCTTGATCCGCTCCATCAGCCACTCAGCCGCCGCGAAGGCCTCGTGCCGATGCGGGGCGCTCGTCGCGATCGCCACGCTCGCCGCGGCGACGGGCACCGCGCCGAGGCGATGCACGACGGCGCACGCGGTGAGCCCGAAGGCCCGCGTCGCCTCGGCGGCGAGCTCGCGCAGGCCGGCGGCGGCGAGCGGTTCGTGCGCCTCGTACTCGAGCCCGCGGGTCACCCTTCCCGCGGTGATCCCCCGGGTGGTGCCGACGAACAGCACGGTGGCGCCCGCAGCCGTGTCGGCCACGCGGGCGAGGACGGCCGCGGTGTCGATCGGACCTTCCACGAGATCCGCCCAGGCGTGCGCCACGTCAGCCTCCGCTCACCGGCGGGATCACCGTGGCCGCGTCGGCCGCGTAGCGGCCGTCGAGGGCGATCGTGCTCTTCGCCAACAGGCCCGCGATCGCGGGCCGCAGCCGCGCGAGTTGCGCCCGCAGGTCGGCCACGGTGCCGGCGGTCCAGGCGACCTCGAGCCGCCGGCAGCCGGCGGCCTCGGCCATGCCGGCGAACAGGCTCACCCGCAGCCCGGCCGCGGCGGCCGCGTCAGCTCGTGGTGAGCCGGCCGCTCGTGGCGGCGAGCAGGCGGTCGAGTTGCCCGGCGCCGTCGCCATCGATCGCTCCATACGCCCTTGCCAGCAGTTTCACGGGATGCACGGTCGGTTTCGTCGTGCCCTGCTCCATTTGTATCCTGCACGCGCTGCACTCGGTAGCGCCGGCGTCGACACCCGCGCCGCGGACGGCCGTCATGAGCCCGAGCCCCGCCCGCAGGCTGGCGCGGTAGTGCTCGTGGGCCAGGCCGAACGTGCCGGCCATTCCCGAGCAGCCGTGGTCGGCCGCCTGCACGTCCAGGCCGGGCACGAGCCGCAGGAGGTGCTCCGCCGGGCTCGGGGTCTGCCGCACCCGGACATGGCAGGGGGCGTGGTACAGGATCCGGGTTCGCACGGGGCGAAGGTCGAGCCGGAGTCGCCCGTCGCGGTGCAGCTCCCAGAGGTAGGTGGTGGCGTCGGTCGTGGCCGCCACGATCCGCTCCATGTCGTCGTCCTCGACCAGCAGGGGGTAGTCGTGGGTCAGGCAGGTGACGGTGGACGGCTCGGTGCACACGATCCGGTGGCCGAGCCGCACGGCCTCGGCGAGGATCCGCACGTTGACGCGGGCCAGCCGCCGCGCGGCCTCGACGTCCCCCTCCGAGACGAGCGCCACGCCCGACGCCACCTGGCGGGGATCGATGAACACGCCGACACCGTGCCGCTCGAGGATCGCCACGAAGGCCTGCACGAGCAGCGGGTCGTGACGGCGGGCGAACGTGTCGAGGAAGTACAGCACCCGCGGCCCGCCGCGCCGCGACGGCCGCGTCAGGCCGCGCCGCGCCGCCCAGCGCAGCGTGCGGTTGCCGGTGAACGGGGGCAGCTTCCGGCCCCGGGCGATGCCGAGCGTCTTCTCCATGAGCCACCGGGCCCGGGGGCTCGCGATCGCCCGGTTGGCCAGCGGCGCGAACCGCCCGCCGAGCGCGCTCAGCGCGTCGACCCGCGAACGCAGCCAGGCGGCCGTGGGCAGTCCATCGGCCGCCACCCGCGCGGCCTTGAGCTCGAGCACGAGCGCCGGAATGTCGACGCCCGCCGCGCAGTCGATGCGGCACTGGTGGCAGTTGAAGCAGGTGTCGGCCACCCGCCGCACCGGCTCGGCGACGCGGGCCTCGGGCGCGAGCCCTCCGGAGAGCAGGGCGGCCACGAGGTTGGCCTTGGCCCGCGGCGACGACTCCTCCGCGGCGTCCTCGCGGTAACGCGGGCACATCCGCAGATCCGGCTCGCCGGTGCGGCAGGCGCCGCAGCCGTTGCAGGCGTCGGCCTCGGCGGCCAGCCGGGCCACCGGCCAGGTGAGCACCGGGAGCGCGGGCCCGTCCCGCGGGGCGGGAGCGTCTCCCGCGCGGGCGAGCGGCCGGCGAAATCCCGGCGCGGGATCCGCGTCGCGGGGCACGATCCGGCCGGGATTGAGAATGCCCTGTGGATCGAACAGGTTCTTGACGCGGCCGAACACCGCGGTCAGTTCGGGATGGAAGCGGCTGAAGAACCCGGTCCGCGACAGCCCGAGGCCCTGCTCGCCACCGAGCGTGCCCCCGAGGGAGACGACGTGCCCGTAGATCGCCTCGGCGAGCCGTTCGAGCCGCTCCCGCTCCGCCGGCAGCCGCGGCTCCGCGTAGGGTCGTACGTGGAGCTGCCCCTGGAGGACGTGCCCGAACACCAGCGCCGTCGCCGCCTGCTCCCTGAGCACCTCCTGCAGGAGCCGGAGGAACTCCGGAAGCCGCGCCGGCGGCAGCACCACGTCCTCGACGAACGGCACGGGCCGCGAGGCGCCGCGAACCCCGTGGAGCGTCGCCACGACCTGCCGGGAAAGTTCCCAGAAGAGCGCCGTGTCGTGGTCGTCCTCGGCCCGGCGCACGTCGAGACACAGCCGCCTCACTCCCAGCAGCCGCTCCAGGGCGTCGTCGAGCCGCGCCCGGCTCTCCCGCGGAGTCGCCGCCGAAAACTCGACGAGCAGGCCCGCCTCCGCCGCGGGGGGGATGAGCAGGTCGAACGTCACCTTCGCGCCGCGGGCGAGCGCGAGATGCCGCCTGTCGAACAGGTCGCAGGCGCTCGGTCCCCGGGCCGCCAGGCGCAGCGCCGCGTCGGCGGCCTTCTCGAGCGCGTCGAAGAGCACGAGTGCCACGGCCCGACCGCCGTCGGCCTCGACCGTGAGCAGCGTGGCCTCGGTGACCACAGCCAGCGTCCCGGCAGCGCCGCACAACACCCGCGGCAGGTCGACCAGCCCGTCGCGATCGAGGTCGTCGAGCCTGTAGCCGCCATGCGCGGCCCGTGCGGCCGGCTGCCATCGGGCGATCGTCTGCCGCGCCTCGGTGAGGATCGCCGCCAGGCCGGCGGCCAGCCGGGCGCAGGCGTCGGCCGGGCCGGCGCCGGGAGCGGCGGCCGTGGGCACGAGTTCCACGAGGCTGCCGTCGGCGAGGACGGCCTGCGCCGCCGCCAGGCGGCCGCGCACGGCGCCGTGCCGCGCGAAGCGGCTGCCGGAGGCGTTGCGGCCGATCATGCCCCCGACCGTCGTCACCGCGGCGTTGCCCGGATCGGGACCGAACGTCCGGCCCAGCCGGGCGAGGTGCTCCTCGAGCTGCGTCGCCACCACGCCCGGCTGCACCCGCACCTGCCCGCCCGAGGTGTGGACGATGCGCCGCATGAATCGCGACGTGTCGACCACGATCCCCGGGCCGAGCGCGTCGCCGGCGAGTCCCGAGCCCGCGCCGCGGGGATGCACCGCCTTCCCGCGGTCCGCCGCCCAGCGCACCGTCGCCGCCACGTCGTCCGCCGACCGCGGCCGCACGACGACCAGTGGCCACTGCTCGAACAGGCTCGCGTCGGTGGAGTAGAGGGCCCGCGACGCGTCGTCGCAGAGCACCTCCCCGGCGACGAGGCCGCGCAGATCCTCGGCGATCCGCTGCCGGTCACGATCCATGGGTGGCCCCGGCGCGGAGCCGGGCCGCCTGCTGCCGGTGCTTCTCGTGGGTCTCGAGGTCGAACCCGGCGAACGTGCCCCCCACCCCGGCGCCGCGGTAGCGGGCACCGCAGCGGTAGCACGACAGGCACTCCGGCATCAGCACGTAGAGCACCACGTCGACGAGCGCCGTGCCGAACAGGATCGCGAAGGTGAGCACGAGCTCCCGCCAGGCCCAGGCCACGCAGCTCGCCGCGAACCCGGCGACCACGATCGCCACCCCCGCCCGCTGCGGAAAATCCTTGCGCGAAAAGAGCTCGGTGCTCGGGCAGACGACGCACCGCCGCAGCCGTGGCGGCGGGTCGGCGTTGAACGCGTCGGCGGGCACGGCGACCGCCGCGCCGCAGGCCGTGCAGGCGAGCGTGGCACGGGCCTCGATGCCGTCGCTCGAGACGGTGGCGTCGCACGACGGGCAGGCGTAGGTGATCCGCATCGGGGGAGTCCGCACGGGAGGGTCAGGCCGCCGCCATGAGCAGCTGGGCGGTGAGTTCGCCCGTGATCGCGGCCAGGCAGGCCACGTAGAGGATACCCGTGGCACTCTGCGTGTTGGGAATCTCGAGCGTGCGGCGGCTCATCCACAACAGCGCCGGCAGCCCGGCGAGCCCGGCGAGCCAGCGCAGGCCGAGGAGTGCCAGCCGCGCCGGCTCGAGCCCCCGCCAGGGCTCGCCACCCGCCCACAGGGCGGCCCCGGCCGTGGTCACGAGCACGGCCGCCCAGGCGACGAGGGCCGCGTCGATCATCCTCCGCAGGGCGTCCACCCGCATCCCGGGTGCGTTGAGATACCAGTGCCCGAGCAGCATCGCGTGCACCGTCAGGCCGACGACGAGCCCCGACAACAGCCGGGCCATGGCTGGCAGCGAACCCGCCGGCCCCGCCAGCACCGTCGCCGCGGCGAGCATCGCCGCGCAGGCGACGCACGAGGCGAGCCCCGCCCGCGGCCGCTCGGCGTACCACGCCACGCCGCCGAGCCACGCCGTCGCCGCGGCCGCGGCGGGCAGCGGCCAGAACCGGGCCTGGCCCGCCGAGCCCGCCAGCAGCGCCGCGAACGTGGCCAGGCCCAGGACGACGAGCAGGTTCACCCGGAAGAATCCCGCCGGCACGACGTCGGCGGGCGTGAGCACGAGCCCGGCGGCGAGTCCCCAGGCGAACCGGCAGAGGAAATCGACGAGGAGCGTCACGGCGCGGGGCGGTTTCCGTAGATGAGCGACAGCACCTCCGCGCGGCTCGAGACGTTGGCCCGGAAGATGCCCTTCATCGCCGATGTCACGCACAGACTGCCGGGCTTCCGGATGCCGCGGATCGTCATGCAGGTGTGAGCCGCCTCCACCACCACCGCCACGCCTTTGGCGCCGAGATCCGCCTCGAGCATCCCGGCGATCTGCTCCGTCATCCGCTCCTGCACCTGCGGCCGGTGCGACACCACCTCCACGATCCGGGCGAGCTTGCTCAGGCCGAGCACGCGGCCGTCGGGCAGGTACCCCACGTGGGCCCGCCCCACGAAGGGGAGCAGGTGGTGCTCGCACATGCTCGTGAAGGCGATGTCGCGGACGAGCACGATCTCGTCGTACTTCTCGGTGAACGCCTTGCGCAGGTGCACCCGCGGATCCTGGTGGAGCCCGCTGAACATCTCGGCGTACATCCGGGCCACGCGGGCCGGCGTCTCGAGCAGGCCCTCGCGGTCGGGATCCTCGCCGACGGCCGCCAGGATCTCGCGCACCGCCCGCTCGATGCGGGCATGATCGACGGGCGACCGGTCGTTCTTCATGCCGACACTGTAGCAGACGATCCGCCCCGCGGCTCCGGGGGCCGGCCGCCGCTCAGTTCGCGCTGAACTCCGGCGGAAACGGCCGCGTCGGCACCGGAGCTGGGCGGCCGGCGATCGCCTCGAGCAGCAGCCGCGTGCGGCGGAGCACGTTGCACTCCGCGAGCAGCCGCAGCTTCCAGTCGAGGTCGAGGTCGATCGTGTACGCCACGATGTCGGCGAGCATGCCGAGGGTGATCTGCGTGCCGAGGAGCTGATCGAGCTGTTCGTAGGCGTCCGGCATCTTCGGCAGCGCCCGCTTGAAGGCGGCCAGCAACTCCTGCTGCAGCCCGGCCGCCGTCTCCGGCGGCTCCTCGGCGGGCAGCTCGTCGTCGAGGATCTCCGATTCGACGACGCGGAACAGCTTCTTGGGGGGCAGCTCCCGCACCAGCCGCAGCCTCCGCACGCCGAGGAGAAGCACGTTGTAGGTGCCCTCGGGCGTCCGCTGGTGGGTGGCCACGCGGCACAGGCAGGCGGTCGACCGCAGCGGGGGGCGGCCCTCGTAGTGCTGCTCCCACCCCGGCGCGAGCACCGCCAGCGCGATCAGCCGGTCGTCCTCGATCGCCTCCTCGAGCATGGCGCGGTAGCGGGTCTCGTAGATGTGCAGCGCCTGCATGACGTGCGGGAACATCACGAGGTTCGGCAGCGCGAAGATCCGCGCTCGGCCGGAGAACTGGTCGGGGGAGAAGGCGAGTGGTTCGTCCGTCATGCGGGGCTCCGCCGCGGCCGGCGGCCTCAGGCCGGCGGCGGGTCGAGGTGGATCTCGGGCAGCGTGTCGGGATCGAGCGCGATGTCGGGAAAGTCCTCCGTGCTGGCCGCCACCTCCGCCAGGCAGGCGTCGAAGGCGGCCAGGAAGCCGGCGATGTCGAGGCCCAGGTGCCGCGGGCCGTAGGGCTCGAGATACCCGTGCACGCTGCGGTGCAGCTTGCGTGCCCCGCGGATGTTGCCGTTGCCGAAATGGTAGAGCGCGACGGCCGCCTGGATCAGCCCCTGGTAGAACTTTCGCGAGTGGCCGCGGTATTCCGTCCAGAGCTCCTCCCAGACCTCGTGCGCCTCGTAATAATCACAGGCGTTGAACTTCTCGATCCCCTCGAGGTACAGCGGCTCGTACGCCGACGCCGATTCCGCCGCATCCATGGGACACCCTCGTACCGCCGGAGCCGCCCGCCGGGTCCGACCCGGCGCCGCGCCCCTCGCTCAGCATGGTAGCACCGGAGGCCGGCCCGGGGGGGCCGGGCGGGCGAGAGAGCCCGCGGCGGCGCGGCGACGCCGGGCCGCGGAGATCGCGGAGCGGCTCGCGGCGGCGCACCCCGCGGCCGAGTGCTCGCTCGTCTTCGAGAGCCCCTTCCAGCTGCTGATCGCGACGATTCTCTCCGCCCAGTGCACCGACAAGCGGGTGAACATGGTCACTGGCGACCTGTTCCGCCGCTGGCCTACGCCGGCCGCCCTGGCGACCGCGCGGCCGCGCGACCTGGAGGCGGTGATCCGCAGCACCGGCTTCTACCGCGCCAAGGCGAAGAACATTCTGGGCTGCTGCCGCGCGCTCGTGGAGCGGCACGGCGGGGAGGTGCCGCGCGATCTCCCGGCCCTCGTGCGGCTGCCCGGCGTCGGCCGCAAGACGGCCAACGTGGTCCTGGGCAGCGCCTTCGGGCGGGCGGACGGGATCGTGGTCGACACCCACGTGGGTCGGATCGCCCGGCGGCTCGGCCTGACCCGCCACACCGACGCGGTGCGGGCCGAACGCGACCTCGTGCGGGTCGTGCCCCACGACCATTGGATCGGCTTCAGCCACCGGCTCATCGAGCACGGCCGCACGATCTGCCCCGCCCGGACGCCCCGCTGCGAGGCCTGCCCGCTGGCCGACCTCTGCCCGCGCGTGGGCGTGCGGCCCACGGGCCCCCGCCGGCGCCCGCGGGCGGCGGCCGCACGCCCGCGTTCCTGACAGTTTCGGCACCGGAGCGTACAATCGGCCGCCGTCGAGGTTCTCGCCCCTCCCCTGCGCACCTGGAGCCAGCCATGATCCTCTCCGGCAACGAGATCAAGCAGCAGCTCGGTGGCAACATCCTCATCGACCCGTTCGACGAGTCGCGGCTCAACCCCAACAGCTACAACCTCTCGCTCCACGACGAACTGCTCGTCTACGAGGAGGTGGTGCTCGACATGCGGAAGAGCAACCGGGTGGAGCGGATCCGCGTACCCGCCGACGGCCTC
Organism: Planctomycetia bacterium; assembly: GCA_010027105.1. GTDB lineage: Bacteria > Planctomycetota > Planctomycetia > Pirellulales > UBA1268 > RGVT01. Next base: position 3,103 of record RGVT01000036.1, on the reverse strand, counting down.
GTGCTCGCCCCCAACCAGCTCTACCTCGGCCGCACCGTCGAGCGCACCGAAACGCACAACCTCGTGCCGATGATCGAGGGGCGGAGCTCGATCGGCCGGCTCGGCCTGTTCGTCCACGTCACCGCCGGCTTCGGCGACGTCGGCTTCTGCGGCTACTGGACGCTCGAGATGTTCGCCGTGCAGCCGGTGAAGATCTACCCCGGCGTGCCGATCTGCCAGATCTTCTTCCACCAGATCACCGGCGACATCACGGAATACGCGAGCGACAAATACCAGCACAACCGCGACATCCAGCCGAGCATGCTGTTTCGCGAACTCAACGGCGACGACGCCGACCAGCAGCTGCATCTCGAGTTCGGCGCCGAGCGGCTTCGGCAGGACCTGTTCGGCCAGCGGCTCGTCCAGCGGGCGGCGAGATAGCGACCGATGGCGCCGAATCCGCCCGCCCGGACCGCCTTCGTCCCGGCGCTGCTCGTCGCGGCCGGTTCCTGATTCCGCCCCGCCCGCCAGAAAGGCCGTCCACCGTGCTGCGAACCCACACCTGCGGAGAACTCCGTCCTGCGCACCTCGGCATGCAGGTGACGCTCTGCGGCTGGGCCGATCGCGTCCGCGACCACAAGGGGGTGATCTTCATCGACCTCCGCGACCGCTGGGGCCGCACGCAGGTGGTGATCGGGCCCGACAGCGGCCCGGCGGCCCTCGCCGCCGCGCGGGACGTGCGGTCGGAGTGGGTCTTGAAGGTTGCCGGCACCGTCGGCGCCCGCCCCGAGGGCACGACGAACCCGAAGCTCGCGACCGGCGGGATCGAGGTCGTGTGCACCGCGCTCGAGGTGCTCAACGAGGCCGAGACGCCCGTCTTCCAGCCCGGCGCGACGGACCTTCCCGGCGAGGAGGTGCGGCTCGCCCACCGCTGGCTCGACCTGCGCCGCCCCGCGATGCAGGAGAACATCTTCCTGCGCAGCCGGATCGTGAAGATCATGCGCGATCACTTCGACGAGCTGGGGTTCATCGACGTCGAGACGCCGATGCTCGGCAAGAGCACGCCGGAGGGCGCCCGCGACTACCTCGTGCCGAGCCGCCTCGAGCACGGGTCGTTCTTCGCCCTGCCGCAGTCGCCGCAGCTCTACAAGCAGCTGCTCATGATGGCGGGCTTCGACCGGTACGTGCAGGTGGCGAAGTGCTTCCGCGACGAGGACCTGCGGGCCGACCGGCAGCCGGAGTTCACCCAACTCGACGTGGAGATGTCGTTCGTCGAGGCCGACGACGTGATGGGCGTGATCGAGGGGCTCGTGAGGCGCACCGCCCGCGAGATTCTCGGGCTCGACGTGCCGCTGCCCTTGCCGCGGCTTTCCTGGGACGAGGCGATGGAGCGATTCGGCCACGACGCCCCCGACCTCCGCTACGGCCTCGAAATCGCGGACCTCACGGCGCTCGCCGGTGAGAGCGAGTTTCGGGTGTTTCGCAACGCGGTGGAGGGCGGCGGCCGCGTCCGCGGCATTCGCGTGCCGGGGGCCGCCGGAACGTTCTCCCGCAAGGATCTCGACGAGCTGACGGCCGTGGCCGTCGAGGCGGGTGCGAAGGGGCTGGTGTGGCTGAAGGTCGAGGCCGACGGCACATGGAGCGGCCCGGTGGCCAAGAACCTCGGGCCAATCGCCGACCGGCTCCGGGCCGCGCTCGGCTGCGAGCCGGGCGACCTGGCCCTGATCGTGGCCGACTCCTTCGACGTCACCTGCAAGGCCCTCCACACGCTCCGCAAGCGGCTCGGGGCCCGGCTCGGCCTCTACGACCCCAGGGCGATGCATTTTTCCTGGGTGGTCGATTTCCCGATGTTCGCCCGCGACGCGGAGAGCGGGGGCTGGGCGGCCATGCACCATCCGTTCACCGCGCCGCGGCCGGCCGACCTCGACATGCTGGAGAGCGATCCGGCCGCCTGCCGGGCCGTGGCCTACGACCTCGTGATCAACGGCTCCGAGGCCGGCGGCGGCACGATCCGGATTCACGACGGCGCCACGCAGGAGAAAGTCTTCACATTGCTCGGGATCACGGCGGAGGTGGCCCGCGAGCGGTTCGGCTTCCTGCTCGACGCGCTGCGCGGTGGCGCGCCGCCGCACGGCGGGATCGCGCTGGGCATCGACCGCTGGGTGATGCTCTTCGGCGGCCTCGAGAGCATCCGCGACGTGATCGCGTTTCCGAAGACGCAGAAGGCGAGCGATCTCATGACCGGGGCGCCCGCGCCGGTGGAGACGAAGCAGCTCGTCGAACTCGGCGTGCGCGTGGTGGCACCACAGCCGAAGCCCGCCTCGACGGGGTGACGCATCGCCGCCGGCGCGGCGCGCGCGGGTCGTCGTTTGTCCCGTCGGCGATCCGGCCCGACCGATTGCTTGCCTTCCCCGCAGACGCCTCCTAGGATGCAGTCGGAGCGGGGAGGTCATCATGCTTGCTCCACGACGATCCTGTCAGGGGTGGATCGCCGGGCGAACGCCGACGCGGGTCATGCAGCGCATGCCGGCGACGGTCTCTTCTTGAAAGCCTGCAGGGCCGTCGCAGTCGCAGGGACACGCTTCCCCCGGCGGCCACGGCGCGGCACGCCCTTGTTTCTCGGACGTTTCCCCTTTTCATTCCCGGCCACACCGTCATCACGAGGTGCTTCCATGACATCGCGGACATCGCGGACATCGCACGACCGTTTCTTTTCATCCCGCACGATCACCCGCCTGTTCACCGGCGGGAAGCACCGCCGTCGCCGGACGGCCCCCCCCGCGGCCACGCTCGCGGGCTGCGACCGGCTCGAGCAGCGGCTCGCGCTCGCGGTCGGCTACGCCACCGTCAGCGACTGGGGATCGGGGCTGCAGGGCCAGCTGACGGTGACCAACGACACCGCCGCGGTCCTCACCGACTGGCAGGTGACGTTCACCTACAACCGCACGATCAACAGCATCTGGAACGCGCAGATCGTCAGCCGCACCGGCTCGCAGTACGTGATCAAGGGTCTCGACTGGAACCGCACGCTCGCCGTCGGGGCTCCGCAGGGCGTCGGCTTCACCGCCGGGGTGGGCACCGATGCGCCGACGAACTTCCTCCTCTCGGGGGCCGCCGCCACGCC
>RGVT01000350.1 GCA_010027105.1 Planctomycetia bacterium | reverse complement strand
GGCCGCGGGACGGTCGGGACCGCGGGGGGCGGCGGCACGACGGGCACGCCCGCCGCGGGAGCCGGCGGCGGAGCCGCGACTCCACCCGGGGGCGGCGGCATCGCGAGGCGACCCTGGGGTGCCGGGCCGCGGCTCGATGCGAGCTGGGCGAGGAGGGCCGCCCGGGCCTCCTCGACCCGCTTCAGGAGCGCGACGCGGGCCGCCTCGGCCGGGCCCGCGGCCACGTTCCGCAGCCGGTCGAGCCGGGCTTCCGCCGCCTGCACCACCGCGAGCGGGTCGGATTCCCCGGCAGCGAGGCCGAGGACCCGCCGCGGATCGACGAGGTCGACGGCGTCGATGCCGAGCCACTGCCTGCAGGGATCGAACGGGGCGGGAGGCATGGGCGGGTGGGGGGTGATCAAGCCCGACGACGGAGGTCGCATCGTTTCACTTCCGGCGCCAGATCGTCAACTCGGCGACGGTGTGCTGGTGCTTGCGGGCGGTTTCGCGGATCACGAACGGAATGTCCGCGCGGTGCACGAGCGTGAAGCCGCCGGCCAGCGCCCGCGACAGGCCGGCGAACGTGGAGAACGGCTCGCCCCCCTCGCGCCGCCCACCGAGCCATTTTTCCTTCGCCGTGTATTCCTCGAGCCAGGTGTAGGGCGACGTGAGCGCGAGCAGGCCGCCGGGGCGGATCCGCTCCGCGATCCCGGCGAGGAACAGCGCCGGATCGTAGAGCCGGTCGACGAGGTTGCCCGCGAAGACGAGGTCGTAGCCGGTGTGGATCGCCTTCAGGTTGCAGGCGTCGCCCTGGAGAAACACGACGCGATCCGCGACGTCGCCGAGGCCCAGCCGGTCGAGGGCGACCGCCCGCGAGACGGTGAGCTCCCCCTCGGTCGGAATCTCGTAGTGCACCTCGTCTCCCTGCTGGAGCCGGACGCCCGCCTGGATGAACCGGGCCGAGAAGTCGATCGCGTCCACATGGGAAAAGTGGCGGGCGAACTCGAACGCGGAGCGGCCCACCGAGCAGCCGAGGTCGAGGCAGCGGCTACGTCGATCCACCGGCACGTGGGGCATCACGGCCTCGACGCAGGCCCGCGGGAAGTTCGGCACGCCGAGCGGCGGCGCCGAGCGGCCGGAAGCGGCGTCGAACCCGCCGGAAGCGGCGTCGAAATAGTGAAACTCCAGGTATTGCGTGACGAGCTGGTCGGTCTCGTAGAGCCGCGCTCCCGCCGTGGCGGCGACGCTGCCCGGCTCCTCGACGATCGTGCGGAATCCGGCGTGCTGGAAGAAGTGCCGCCGGAAGGCGTAGCGGGCGCTCCTGAGGGCCTCGTTGCCCGTCGAGATCCACGAGCCGCCCTTCATCAGGTTGTGGCGGCCGTCGAATGTCGGCACGGAAAAATCGTCGTAGAGGGGATGCACCTCGAACCCCTTGAAGGGCATGATCGGCGTCCGCGTCCACTGCCAGACGTTGCCGACGACGTCGCAGAACTCCCCCTGGGGAAACGCCGTCACCGGGCAGCTCGACGCGAAGTGCTCGAGGTTGAGGTTGCCGGGGGCCGTGGCCCACGTCGGCTGGTCGCCCGGCACGGCGTCGCGCAGGGCCTGCCAGTGGGCCTCGGTGGGCAGGCCGACGTGCTTCCCCGTCTCGCGGGCCAGCCATGTGCAGTAGGCCTGCGCCTCGAGGCAGTTCGCCTCGACGGGCCAGTCGAGCGGCAGCGGCACCTCCTCGAGGAGATTCCGCTGCAGATACCCGCCGCCGCGCTCGAGCCAGAACCTCGGGTGCTCGGCGCGGGTGTAGTGCAGCCAGCCCCGGCCCTCGTCGGTCCACAGCGACTCGTCGCGGTAGCCGCCTCCGTCGACGAAAGCGCGGAACTCGGCGTTGGAGACGAGCCGGCGGGCGGCGCGGAACGCCGGCAGCGACACCTCCTCGAGGCCGTATTCGTTGTCCCAGCCGTAGGTCTCGTCGGTGGCAGGCTTGCCGAGCCGCACGGTCGCGGCGGCGACGGGAAGCCACTCGTTGGCCGGCGGCGTGCCGCGGTGCGGGCACGACGCCCAGAGCCGTCGTTCATCGGCCGTGAGTTCATTGCCGTGGCGGAGTTCGTCGAGCGGCATCTGCCGCATGATCACGCTCGACGTCTCGAGGTGGATCCGCTCGTGCTCGATCCCCATCAGGATCACCCAGGCGGGATCGCTCTGCCGGATCGGGAGGTCGAGCGGCATCGCCTCGATGAACCGGTCGACGAGCGAGCGCATCTCGGCGCGGTATTCCCGCACCGCCCGCACCGACGGCCAGTCGTAGTGGGCCGAGTTGAGATCGTCCCACGACATCTCGTCGACGCCCACGGCGAGCATCGACTCGAGGCGCGGATCGATCCGCGC
>RGVT01000349.1 GCA_010027105.1 Planctomycetia bacterium | reverse complement strand
CCGACGTCCCGACCGCCCGGAGGTGCAGCAGCGTGTCACGGATCAACACCCTCTCGTCCCTTCTGTTGCGGTCGCCGATCGTGTGGGGAGGCGCCCTCGCCTTCTCGTTCTTCGCGCTCATCCACGGCGGCGTGATCACCGACGCCAACGTGATCCGCTACCTCGCGGGCCACTGGGTCGAGTACGTCGAGACGGCGATGTTCTGCGTGGGCCTGGCGGCCCTCGCGATCAAGTGGCTCGACGTCGAGGCGCAGCGCAGACGCGTGGGCGACGACCTCCTCGGGCCCGTGCCGGAGGGGGGGCAGCCGCCGGCCGAGGCCGCCGCGCTCGCCGAGACGCTGGCCGCGGTTCGCGAGGAGGCCGACGCCGCCGGGCGGCCGGCCACCTCCCTCGAGCGCCGTCTCGCCGAGGCGGTCGACCTCGTCGTGCGCACGGGCTCGGCCTCGGCTCTCGAGGATCACCTCAAGTATCTCTCCGACCTCGACGCCGCGCGGGCGGCGCAGGGCTACGGCCTCGTGCGGTTCGTGATCTGGGCGGTGCCGATCATGGGCTTCCTGGGCACCGTGATCGGGATCACCGAGGCGATCGCGCAGCTCTCGCCGACGCAGCTCGAGAACATCAGCGGCGTGGTGGCCGGGCTCGGCGTGGCCTTCGACACCACGGCGACGGCGCTCGCGCTCTCGATGGTGCTGATGTTCACGCAGTTCGTGATCGACCGCCGGGAGCAGGCCCTGCTCGGCGACGTCGACGCCGCCGCCTGGGCGGCGCTGGCGGGGAGGTTTCAGGCGGGCGACGAGGACGACGGCGGCACGGCGCTCGCCGTGGCGAAGCTCGGCGAGGCGTTCTCCCGCAGTTCGGCGAGCCTGCTCGAGGCCCAGGAGCACTCGTGGCGGGCGCTCGAGCGGTCGGCGGCCGGCGGCCTCGAACGCGTGGTGGAGGCCGCGGCGGAGCGGCTCCAGGCCTCGCTCGCGACGTCGCTCGAAGCGTCGCTCGGCAGGTGGGGCGAATCGCTGGTGCAGGCGCACGCGCACCTCACGTCGGCCCGCGAGGACCGCTGGGCCCGGGCCGCCGACGCGCTCACCACGGCGATGCGGTCGTTCGAGGAGCACCAGCGCACGCTCGCCGGGCAGACCGAACTGCTCGCCCGCGTCGTCGACGCCACCCGAGACATCACCACGCTCGAGCGTTCGCTCGACTCGAACCTGACCGCCCTCGCCGGCAACGGCCGGTTCGAGGAGACGCTCGCCACGCTCTCCGCCGCCGTGCAACTGCTCGCCGCCCGGGCCCAGGACGCGACGGTCGAGCCGCGGAGGGTCGACCTGCAGGGCGTCCACCGCGTCGGAAAGGCCGCATGAGCCGCTCGACCCCGGTCGCCGGGCCGACGATCTCGCTGTTTCCGTTCCTGGCCGTGCTCTTGTGCACGATGGGGTCGCTGCTCGTGCTGCTGGTCCTCTTCAGCCGTTCGGCGCGGCAGGGAGCGGAGGGCGCGGCGGTCGCCGACGTCGCCGACCTCGAGCTCGCGCGGGAGAGCCTCGGGTGGCGGGTCGGCCAACTGGAGGGGGTGCGCGACCGCACGGCGGACGACCTGGCGAACGCCCGGCTGCAGCTCGCCGGCACCGAGGAGCACGCGCGGGCCCTCGCCGACGAACTCGAAAAGCTCGAGCGGATGCTCGTCGACCTCGACGGCTCCGGCCCGCGGCGCGACGGGGCCGATCTCGCGGCCCTGGAGGGGCGGCTCGACGCGGCGCGGCAGGCGCTCGACAAGGCCCGGGCCGAGGGGAAGAAACGTCCGGCCGCCTACGCCGTGGTGCCCTACGTGGGGCGCAACGGCACGCACCGCCGGCCGCTGTACGTCGAATGCTGTCTCGACGGCGTGTTCCTCCAGCCCGAGGGCGTGCGGCTGTCGCCCGGCGACTTCGAGGGGCCGCCGGGCCCCGGCAACCCGCTGGCCTGCGCGCTGCGGGCGGCCCGCGAGCACATCGCCAACACGTCGGGGCCGGCCGCCGATCCGGCGGCGCAGCCCTATCCGCTGCTGCTGGTGCGGCCGTCGGGCGTGATGGCCTACTACGCCGCCCGTGAGGCGATCCAGTCGTGGGGCAGCGACTTCGGCTACCAGCTCGTCGAAGAGGACTGGACGCTCACCTTCCCGCCCCGCGATCCGACACTCGCCGACGTCGAGAAGCGGGCCGTCGACGAGGCGCGGCAGCGGCTGGCGTGGCTGGCGGAGATGCGGCCGGCGAAGGCGCCGCGGCCGGCGCCGAAGTACCGTGCGGCCTCGACCCGCGGCGGCGTCGTCACCGAGGGAGGGCCGAGCGTGCTCGGTGACCAGTCACGGTTCGAGTGGAAGAATCAGCACGCGGTGCAGGGCGC
>RGVT01000348.1 GCA_010027105.1 Planctomycetia bacterium | reverse complement strand
CTCCTGCTGCCGGCCGTGCAGGCGGTGCGCGAGTCGGCCCGCCGGGCCTCCTGCCAGAACAACCTCCGGCAGATCGGCCTGGCGATGGCGCACTTCGCCGACGCCCGCAAACGCTATCCGCCGGGGCAGATCCAGCCGAAGGTGGGCTGGAAATACGTCTCGTGGAGCGCGTTTTTCCTCGACTTTCTCGACCAGCCGCAGGTGCAGACGACGTGGCAGGCGGTGGCCGACGACACCGTGGCCGCGCCGGACGCACGGCTGTATCTGAAGGCCCGCCTGGCGAGCGAATACAACCGCCGGGCCACCGCCACGCTCGTTCCGACCTATCTCTGCCCGAGCACGGTCCGCACGCAGCCGTCGCGGAGCGGCAGCCGGATCGCCGATCGCAACGGCGACGGCGTGATCGACCCGGCCCTCTACGAGGGGTTCGCGTGCATCGACTATTCCGGCTGCGCGGGCGCGACCCCCGGCTCGGTGCGGGCCCGCTACCGGCAGCCGAACGGCGTGCCGTACCCCTCCAAGACGGGCGTGCTGATCAGCGGTCCCAACTCCTTCGAGGACGGGATCGCGGTCCGGCAGATCACCGACGGCCTCTCGAAAACCATCCTGCTGTTCGAGCTCTCCGGCCTGGGCGTGAACCTCGATCCCGCGAAAGCGACCCCTTCGTCGGCCGACGATCCCCAGGGCGCGTGGGCCTCCGCCCTCAACTGCAACTCGATCGGGCCCGATTCGGCGACGGCCGCGCTCGTCAATCCCGCCGCCGACGTGGCCTGGGACGACGACGCCTACGCCGCGCTGTTCTCCGATCATCCCGGCGGGGCCCAGGTGGCGATGTGCGACGGCTCCGTGCACTTCGTCGCCGAGTCGACCAGCGACGCCGTCCTCGTGGGTCTCGCCTCGCGCAACTGCGGCGAGGCCGTGGGCGTCGGGCAGTAGGGGGCGGCTCCAATCCGCCCATGTCGGATCGCCGCCCCGTGCCCGCCCGAGCCGCCGCGTTCGCCGGGGTGCTCCTCGACTGCGCGGCGAGCGGGTTATCCGCGATCGTGATCACGCTCGTTGTCGCTGGATGATTCGTTGCGCCGATGCGATACTGCCGGCATGCTGTACGATCAACTGCCCGACGAGTGGAAGGATTGGTTGAGTCTTCCACCGCTCGAGAGGTTCGCCCGCAGCGAGCGGATGCTCGTCGAGTACATCGCCAGGGGAGGCAGTCTTGACCCCGACCCCGATCCGACGAGTCCTTTCGACATTCCAGAAGAGTGGCGTCCGGACCTTGCTCATGGGCGGGCAGGCCTGCGTCTTCTACGGCGCGGCGCAGGTTAGCAAGGACATCGAAACCGGAGAACCTCGCCCGGCTTCAGGCCGCCCTCGCCGAACTGCAGGCAGACCGCATCGCCGTGCCGCCGTTCGACCCGGCAGCACTGGCCCGCGGTCATGCGGTCCACTTTCGGTGCCGCGCACCGGGCGTGGAAGGCCTGCGGGTGGACATCATGACCCGCCTGCGGGCGATGCCCGCATTCACCGCCCTGTGGGAGCGGCGCACGACGCTCGTGGATGACGACGGCGTCGAGTATCACCTGCTCTGCATCCCCGACCTCGTGCAGGCGAAAAAGACGCAGCGGAGCAGGGACTGGCCGATGATCGAGCTGCTCGTCACGATCCATCATCGGGAGCACGCACACGCGGCCACGGAAGAACGTGTCGATTTTTGGCTGCGTGAGGCCCGCACGCCCGAATTGCTCGTCGCACTCTGCCGTGTGTTTCCGACACAGGCCGCCGAGCTGACGGCAGACCGGCCGCTGATTCGACTCGCCCGAGAGCCAGCGCTCGACGACCTCCGCGCGGCGCTCGATGCCGAAGTCCGGGCGGAGCAGGCCCGAGACCGCGACTACTGGGAGCCGCTGCGACGCGAGCTCGAACAGTTCCGCCGCGAACACCGCGGCGGTTCGAGCGCTTCCGGCTGAGTCGCATGGCGTCGCTCGAGGTCCCGGAGCACGCCCGTCGCCTTCGCCATCCGCACGCTGGCGGGTATCCTCACGCCAGTTTCCACCGGCCCGCAGGCTGGTGGTGCCGCTCTCCTTGGCCGGTCCAGGGTGGCCGGCCCAGGGTGGCCGGCCCAGGGTGGCCGGCCCAGGTTGGCCGGCGCAGGCAGGTCATCACCGCATGTTTCGCCGCCACGCCGCTCAGGGAGGTTCCGCGGCGCTTGCCTGGATCCTCCTCGACTGGGCGGCGAGTGCATTTTCCACGATCCTGATCACGCTCGTCGTGGCGTACGTCGAGCGGGTGGTGTTCGCCGACAGGGCGTGGGGTGTGCCGGGCGGCGTCGTCTGGGCGTGGCTCATGGCCGCCGCGATGCTGGCCTCGGCCCTCCTCACGCCGCTGCTCGC
>RGVT01000347.1 GCA_010027105.1 Planctomycetia bacterium | reverse complement strand
ATCACGCGCAGTTCGGGGATCAGGATCGGGTTGGCGGTGACCACGGCGGGCCGGACTGCGGGGAGGCGGGGGCCTATACTGCGGGGGCCGGTCGCTCATCGGGCGGCCGAGCGGAAAAAGTATGCCATGAAGTCGGGAAAAACCGCAGCGTGGACGGGTGTGCTCCGCGGGGTGTGCGCCGCCGCCGCGATCGCCGGCGCCCTCGCCTCGGCCGGAGGCGAGCCCGGGCCCGACGGTCGCGACCTGCTGCTGACGAGTCACTACCTGCCGGCCGACTTCGACCAGGAGGTCTTCGACGCCCTCTGGACGACCTGGCCCGAGCCGCTGCGGAGCCGCGCCGAGCGGGCGAGCGTGGAGGAACGCCGGCGGATGGCGATGGATCGATACGGGCTCGACCCGCATCCCGACGATCCCTCGCGGTCGCTGCAATACGTCGTGGGCGCCGACGGCCGCTGGACGATGAGCTGCCTCGCGTGCCACCAGGGCCAGGTGGCCGGCCACGTGATCCCTGGGCTGCCCAATTCCAACTACGCCCTCGAGACGCTCACAGAGGAGGTGCGGCTCGTGAAGGTGAAGCAGCGAAAGCCGTTCGGCCACATGGACATGGGCTCGCTGCTGCTACCACTCGGCACGACCAACGGCACGACCAACGCCGTGATCTTCGGCGTGGCGCTCATGCGGCACCGCGATGCCGACCTGAACGTCGTCCAGCGGCCGCCGCGGTTCGACCTCGTGCACCACGACATGGACGCCCCGCCCTGGTGGCACTATCGCCGGCGCACGGGCCTCTACGCCGACGGCTTCGCGCCCAAGGGGCATCGGATGCTGATGCAGTTCCTGCTCGTCAAGGAGAACGGCCCGGAGAAGTTCGCCGAATGGGAGGACGAGTTTCGCCGGATCGAACGCTGGATCGAGTCGCTCGAGCCGCCGAAGTGGCCGTGGGCCGTCGACGCCGGGCTCGCGGAGCGGGGCAGGGGGGTGTTCGAGAATCACTGTGCCTCGTGCCACGGCACATACGGCCCCGCTGGAAACTACCCGGAGCGGATGGTGGCGCTCGACGAGATCGGCACCGACCGGGTGCGGTTCGACTCGCTCACCCAGAAGGAACGCAGCGACCTGAACGAGAGCTGGTTCGGCCACGGCGGCAGGGATGCGGAGCGGCTCGTCAACCGCGAACCGCCCTCCGGCTACATAGCCCCGCCGCTCGACGGCGTCTGGGCGACGGCGCCCTACTTCCACAACGGCTCCGTGCCCACGCTCTGGCACGTGCTCCACCCCGAGGCACGGCCCGTGGCGTGGCAGCGCACCCGCACGGGGTACGACCAGGCCAGGGTCGGCCTCGAGATCACGGCGGCTGCGACATCCCCGGAAAAACTCCCGAGCGCCGAGCGACGCACCTGGTTCGACACGTCGAAGCCGGGCAAGAGCGCGCAGGGGCACGACTTTCCCGCCGTCCTCGACGAGGCGGAGAAGAAGGCCGTGCTCGAATACTTAAGAACGCTCTGAAGAACTGCGAGACGCAGGGAAGGAGAGAGAGGGATAGTCCGGCCAATGCCACTTCCGCGACCATTTTCCGAATCGATGAGTTGCTCGTGAGCTCCAGCTCGTGCCTTCCGGGCCGGTTTTGCGGGCGGCCCCAGGACCCGGCACCCCTCTGAATAATCGCGGGCAGTGAGCGGGCAATGCCGTCGTGGCCATGGCCCGCTTGCGAACCTCCGATTCGAGAGGAGCCGGCTCCTGCCGGCGGCCGTCGCATGGACGGGCCCCGGCTCGGTGATGAACGCGATCAGGCGGATGTCGCCGCCTGCTCGGCCGCCCGGCGGCGGTCTTGACCGCCACGGCCAGACAGGCTGAAGCGGGTGACGAGACAGGCTGAAGCGGGTGACGAGACAGGCTGAAGCCTGTCCTACGGGCCGAGGCCTCGTGCGATCGCGCCAGCACGCTCAAAAGGCCGCCGTACTCGAATACTTAAAGACGCTGTGAGGAACTGCTAAACTTCGGGGTCCATGTAGCGAAGGAGCCACCATGACCCAGCTCGAAGCCGCCCGTGCCGGCCAGATCACGCCCGAGATGACGTTCGTCGCCCAGCGCGAGGATCTCCCCGAGGAACTGATCCGCGCCGAGGTGGCCCGGGGCCGGATGGTGATTCCCGCCAACAGGGTGCATCTCACGAAGCGGCTCGAGCCGATGGCCATCGGCATCGCCGCCCTGACGAAGATCAACGCCAACATCGGCAACTCGGCCGTGACGAGCGACGAGGAGACGGAGCTCCAGAAGCTCCACATGGCCGTCCACCACGGCGCCGACACGGTGATGGACCTCTCGACGGGCAAGGACATCGACCGCATCCGCCAGGCGATCATCGACGCCTCGCCGGTGCCGATCGGCACGGTGCCGAT
>RGVT01000346.1 GCA_010027105.1 Planctomycetia bacterium | reverse complement strand
GTTGAAGGTGACGCCCACGTTGTTGCGGCTGTAATCGACGTTGAAGCCGAACGTCATCAGGAACGACTCGCCGATCCGCGTGAGCTGGAAGTTCTGGCCGATGTTCATCCCCCGCAGGTTGAGGGCCGTGCCGAAACTGCTCGCCCACTTGGGGCTCATGCGGTAGGTGTAGGAGCCGGCCAGGACGCTCGCCTGGATGGGGCCGCCGAACTCGTTGAAGCCGAGGTAGAAGCTGCCGCGGGGCGTGCGGTTGAGCAGCGCGCCCACGGTGAAGAGTTGCTGGCCGCCGGAGAAGAAGTCGACGTCGGCCGTGGAGAGCACCGTGGTTCGGTCGCCCACGTGCCAGCGGAAGTCGTACTGCCAGAGGCCCATCGCCTGGCCGAAGTTCTGGCCGGAGACGGGAAACAGCTCGCCGTCGATGTTGAGCGTGATCCAGTCGATGATCCGGCGGTTGCCCTGCGGGCCGCGCTTGGTCTGCCAGCGCTGGTGCGCGCCGAGCCGGAACACGGAGAGATCGTTGGCGATCTCCGTGGGGCCGGTGACCCAGCCGGCCAGGCCGCGGCGGACGGCGTAGTAACGCGGGTCATACTTGCCGCTGGGCCCGAAGATGAACGGGGAGCCGAGCGGGATGGGCTGGCCGGGGATGGCGCCGTAGTCCCAGTAGGGGATGTTGCGGCGGTATTGGTTGATCGTGTCGTCGTCGATCTGGTCGTAGAGCGGGAACTGCGAAACGTTCTGGGTCGAGTTCGTGTAGGCGAATTCGGCCTCGAGCACGACCTTGTGCGCGATGCCGTGCACGTTCCAGAGCTGGCTCTCGATCGTGTCGTCGGCCGTCCACATCGGCAGGCTCGAGCGGATGCCCACCTGGCCGTAGGCCCGGTTGATCGGCTGCTGGGCGAGGTCCTGCCCCCAATTGGCCAGTTCGCCGAGCGCGTAGGGGACGAGCTTCACCGGGCCCGCCTGGAAGGGCAGGTCGAGCTCGTGGCGGGTGGCGAGCCGCTGGCCGATGACGTTGTTCTCGTAGGGGAGCGTGGTCCACACGTTGAGCCCCTGGCCCACGGTCGGCGTCTGCGGAAGGTTCTGCCGGGCGTAGGTGATGCCCGAATGCTCGTACCACGTGACCGCGTCGCGCACGAGAGGCTGCCCCATGAAATAGTGGTCGAGCCGCGGCCACCACTCCGTCTGGGTGAAGAACTGGTTGACCCGCAGGCTCGCGAGCAGCCGCAGCTCGCGGTTGTCGATCGGCCGGCGCAGGTCGAGCCAGGTGCGCTGCTCGTAGCCCTCCTCCCACTCCGCCTCGTAGTATTCCTCGAGGAAGTTCATGTCGCTGATCCAACCCGCCGTGGCCCGGGCCTGCCAGCCGCCGCCGAGGTCCTGCCGGTGCCGCCAGAACGAGCGGCCGCGGAACGTGCGGGCGGGGTAGCCCGGATAGGTGAAGTTCCGGCGGTAGAGGCCGAGGTTGTCCTGGCCGACGTCGCCGATGAACCAGGCGTCGAGGATGCCGCTGGCCGGCGTGCCGAGCCCGAGGAACTCGGGGCGGTTGTACAAGAGCGACGTGCCACCGCCGGGGCCCCGCAGGCTGAGGTAGTCGACGTCGAAGTCCCAGTCGACGCCGTCGGGCGGCCGCTGCCAGCCGAACACCTGGAAGGCGTCCCAGCTCGTGAGCAGTTGCGTGCCGAAGATTTGGTCGTTCTTGACCTGCGCGTTGTTGATGTAGAACGTCGGCTTCTTCGCGTTGGTCGCGAGCACCGGCCACCAGAGCACCGGCACGCCGCCGAGCGTGACCGTGTTGCCGCGGCTGGTGATGAACTGCTGGTGTTCGACCGCCGGCTCGCCCGTCGCGGGATCGACCGCGGGCTGTCCGAACGGGCCGGGGAGCGGCACCTGCTCGTCGGTGAACTCGAGTTCCCGCGAGCGGAACTCCCAGGTCGGCACGCCGAGGCGGCTCGAGGTGAGCCCGGTGCGCTGGGCGACGAACCGGCTGCGGTCGACCTGCCGCAGCACGTCGGCCCGCAGCCGGACCACACCGGCGTAGTTGTCGACCGGCGTGAGCACCGTGGCGCCGGTGATCACGCCACTCGACCGGGGCACGTCGTAGAACATCCCGACGGCCTCGACCACCCGCTGCCCCTGGCGGAAGACGACGTTGCCCTCCATGTAGAGTTCGAGCGGCGCGTCGGCCGCCTGGGCGGCGGTGCCGTCGAGGTCGGGCTGCCCCTGGCTGCGCGTCCAGAGCACGAGCCGGTCGGCGGAGATGTCGAGGGGGCCGGCGGGGTCGACGCCGTCGACGACGAGGTTCACGCCCGAGGTGACGACCGCGATCCACTCGCCGCCCGTGGGGCTGGGAAACCAGCGCACATTGAGCGGCACGCTCGACCGCGGAAAGGCCCGCAGCCGCC
>RGVT01000345.1 GCA_010027105.1 Planctomycetia bacterium | reverse complement strand
TCGATCCTGTTCCAGAACGCGAACCTTTCGGTCCGTCTCACCGACGACTTCATGGAGGCCGTCAACCGCGACGACACCTGGACCACCCGCTGGGTGACCGATCCGTCGAAGGCCGGGCCGGCCTACAAGGCCCGCGACGTGATGAACCGGATGGCCGAGTGCGCCTGGCAGTGCGGCGACCCCGGCGTGCAGTACGACACGACGATCAACCGCTGGCACACCTGCCCCAACTCGGGCCGGATCAACGCCAGCAATCCGTGCTCCGAGTACATGTTTTTGGACGACACGGCCTGCAACCTGGCGAGCATCAACCTGATGAAGTTCCGCAAGGCCGACGGCCACTTCGACGTCGAACGGTTCGCGGCGGCCTGCCGGATCTTCTTCGTCGCCCAGGAGATCCTCGTCGACCATGCCAGCTATCCGACGAAGCGGATCGCCAGGAACAGCCACCTCTACCGGCCGCTCGGGCTCGGCTACTCGAACCTCGGGAGTCTGCTGATGGCCGACGGCCTCGCCTACGACAGCGACGCCGGCCGGGGCCTGTGCGGCGCGATCACCGCGATCCTCCACGGCACCGCCAACCGCACCAGCGCCGAACTCGCCGCGGCGGTCGGGCCGTTCGAGGGCTTCGCCGCCAACCGCGAGCCGATGCTCGCGGTCATGCAGATGCACAGGAGCGCCGTCGAAAAGATCGACCCTGCCTGCCCGAAGCATCTCCACGACGCCGCCCGGCGGATCTGGGACGAGGTGCTCGCCGGCGGCCGCAGGCACGGCTACCGCAACGCGCAGGCGACGGTGCTCGCTCCGACCGGCACGATCTCGTTCCTGATGGACTGCGACACGACGGGCATCGAGCCCGACATCGCGCTGGTCAAATACAAGCAGCTCGCCGGCGGCGGCATGCTCAAGATCGTGAACCAAACCGTGCCGCTGGCGCTCCGCACGCTGGGGTACGACGAGCCGACGGTCGAGGGGATGCTGTCCTTCATCGACAAGAACGACACGATCGAGGGGGCGCCGGGCCTCAAGGACCAGCATCTCGCGGTGTTCGACTGCGCCTTCAAGCCGCGGCTCGGCAAGCGGAGCATCGCCTGGGAGGCGCATGTGAAGATGATGGCGGCCGCGCAGCCCTTCATCTCCGGGGCGATCTCGAAGACGGTCAACATGCCCCGCGAGACGACGCCGGCCGACATCGCCGGCGCCTACGTCGAAGGCTGGCGGCTCGGCCTCAAGGCCCTGGCCATCTACCGTGACGGGTCGAAGGAGAGCCAGCCGCTCAACACCAGCACCGAGACCGACAAGGCGGCCGCCAAGGCCACCGCCGCTCCGAGGCGCGAGCGGCTCCCCGACACGCGACGCAGCGTGACCCACAAGTTCAACGTCGGCGGCCACGAGGGCTACATCACGGTCGGCCTCTACGACGACGGCCGGCCGGGCGAACTGTTCATCACGATGGCCAAGGAGGGGAGCACGATCGGCGGGCTGATGGACGCCTTCGGCACGAGCGTGTCGATGAGCCTGCAGTACGGCGTGCCGCTCGAGGTGTACGTGAAGAAGTTCTCGCACACCCGGTTCGAACCCTGGGGCTACACGAAGAACCCCGACATCCCGGTGGCGAAGAGCCTCGTCGACTATCTCTTCCGCTGGCTGGGCACCGAATTCATTCCGGGCTATCGCGAGGCGAACCGGCCGGGCGGCTACGGCGGCGGCGAGGAGGCCGCCGCGGGTGACGACGCCGAAAGCGAGCGGAAGCCCGCCGCCACGACGGCGCGCGGGCTGGCCGATGGGCAGGGAAAGGCCCGCACCAACGGCGAACCGACCGCCAGCCGCGGCAGACATCCCGGGGGCACCAACGGCCACGCCACGGCGACGGCCGTGAAGGCCCCGGCGGCGCGGCCGGCGGTGGCGGCGTCGGCGGCGCTCCTCGAACGGGCGGGGCTCAAGATGGCCGCCGATCCGAACGCCAGCCCGGCCGACCGTCAGAGCCAGTTCGCCAAGTTCCAGATCGACGCCCCGGTGTGCGACGGCTGCGGCGCGATCACCGTGCGCAACGGCAACTGCTATCTCTGCCACAATTGCGGCAACTCGATGGGCTGCAGCTGAGGCGGCGTCGGGCGTCGGCGACGAAAATCTGGTTCCACCCGCCGATCGGCCATCGACGATCGCCCCGTGGTTGCGGCACCGGTTGTGACGGATATCCGCCTCCCGCGCAGAGGGCGTGCAGTTTCACCGTGGCCACGGCCGAAACTCTTCGCAACGACATTCGACCTGTCTCCGCATTCCGTCGGAGGTGCCAACCCCAACGCGTAGGCCCGGATCCTCTCGAAAGGCACGTGCCCGTCACGGCCCGATCCGCGCCTGTTTCGCAGTGTTCTACCCCGTTCGCAGGCGGACGACAGG
>RGVT01000344.1 GCA_010027105.1 Planctomycetia bacterium | reverse complement strand
GCCGACGCGGAGATCGTGGCCTGCCATCGGGAGATCGCGGAGCGGGAGGCGAAGATGGCCCCCGCCCTCAAGGCCCTCGCCGACCTTGAGGCCGAGGAACTCGCGTGCGGAGCGCGGTGCGACGCGGCCGCACGGGAGATGGCCGACGCCGGCCGGCTGCAGACGGCCGCGGCGACGGCCTTCGGCCTGCTTGACCTTCACGAGAAGCACGAGACGCTGCTCGCGGATCGCGAGGGTATCGCCGGCCGCTGCGCCCGGATCGCGGAGCAGCGGGACCGCGCGCGGACTCTCGAGGCCGAACTCGCCACGATTCCGGCGGTCACGGAGGCCCAGGTTATCGAACTCTCCCGGCTCGACCGGGCGCGGGAGTCGGCCGACGCCACGCTGCAGGCGATAGCGACGCGGGTCGAGGTGACGCAGTCCACGGCTCCCGTGATGCTCGGCGGTGCCGAGTGTGAGATCGGCTCGGCCGTAACGATCACGGCACCGTCTGAACTCGTCGTCGGCGGGCCGGTGGCGACCACCGTGAGAATCACCCCGGGAGGTGGCCGCACGCTTGCCGAGGCGACGCAGCGGTTTGAGGAGGCCCGGGCCGCGATCGAGGCGGCTCTCGCGGCGCGGGGTCTGGAATCGGTCGAGGCTGCCCGTGCGGCCCGCGCACGGCGGCAGTCACTGGAGGCCGACATCCACGCCGCAAACGTCGCGATCGAAGGGCTCGGTGGGGACGAGGCTGAAGCGAGCCTTGCCACGTGCGACGGCAAGATCGCCGAACTGGCCGCTGAAATCAGGCGACGGTCGGGCGGCCAACTCGCGCGGCCCGCGAACCTCGCCGCGGCGCAGGCGGCCCTCGCGGCAGCGGAACGCGACCTGACTGCCGCCGGGGAGGCCGTGACCACGGCGAGCGTGGCCGTGACAGCTGCCCGTGACCGTCTCGACACCGTCATGAAGAAGCGGCACGAGGCCGGCTGCCGGCTGCGGGTGACCCGCACGGAGGTCGAGGCGCTTCGCACGAAGGCCGCAGTGCTCGAGGAGCGTCATGGCACCGGCCGGGCCCCGAGGATCGCAGCGCTCGACGACACACGAAGCCAGGCTGTCGCGCGGCTCCAGGCATCGCACCGCGAACTGCAACGGCTTTCCCCCGACGCCCTGGAACTGGACCGCCAGCGGCTAGACCGGTCGATCACGAACCTCCAGGCCGCCAAGCAGGACGCCGAAACAAAACGGACGCTCGCACGGGCGCGGCTCGAGCGAGAGGGCACGATGGATCCCTGTGAAGACCTCGCGCGGGCCGCGGCCCGGCGGCGGATCGCGGCGGCGGAGCAGGCGCGTGCGGCCCGAGAGGCCGACGCGATCCGGCTTCTGGCGTCGCTCTTCGGCGAGAAGAAGCGGGAAGTCGAGAGCCGGTTCGTGGCGCCGCTCACCAGCCGTGTGCGCGACTACCTCGAGCGTTTGTACGGCGACGGGACCAGCGTGAACGTCGAGCACGATGGCGGTCGGTTTAGCCGGCTCACGCTCTCCCGGCGCGGCGTGGGCGACGCGACGTTCGAGTTTTCGCAGTTGAGCGCGGGGGCCAAGGAGCAGGTCGCGGCGGCCTTCCGGCTCGCGATGGCGGAGGTGCTCGCCGAAGACTACGACGGCAGCCTGCCCGTGGTGTTCGACGACGCCTTCGTCAATTCCGACACCGACCGGCAGCGGGCCCTGCAGCGGCTGCTCGACCTCGCGGCGAGCCGCGGCCTGCAGGTCATCGTGCTCGCGTGCCGGCCCGAGAACTACGCCACCCTCGGCGCTGCGATCGTCAGCCTCGACGCCAACCCGTATGTCGGCGGGGAGGCGGAGGGCTAACGGGTTCCTTTTGCAACCGACGGATAGCCCTTAAGATACCCCTCGCCCGCGGGATCTGTGCCCTCCCGCGGAACAGGTGACCCTGGAGCCGACTTCATGGCCAACGCCAACACGTCAGACACCCTCTGGCAAACCCTTCCCGACGATCAGCTCGTCCGCCTGCTCGACCGCAGCCATACGCTCAATGGCGCGGTGCTCGTGGGCCTCGATGGTCTCATGATCGAGATCCAAGCTCGGGCGATGAACGTCGAAGAAGACGGTCTGCGGTGGCGCAGTGCCGTGAGGATCAGCGGCATGGCCAAGGGCGCGGTCGGCGAGGCGCTCGACCGGATCAGCGGAGCGTTTCGGGCCATCGGCATTCCCGACCCGAAAGTCGAGATCCTCATCAATCTCACGCCGCCCGACGTCCCCAAGGACGGCACGTGGCTGGACCTGCCCCTGGCCATCATCATGCTGCAGGCCGCCGGGTATCTGCCCGATCTGCCTGACCACAAGGAAGGCGACTACATCGTGGTGGGCGAGCTGGGCCTCCACGGCGAGGTGCGCCGCGTGCCCGGC
>RGVT01000343.1 GCA_010027105.1 Planctomycetia bacterium | reverse complement strand
CTCTCGCGGTTCTTTCTCGTCAGCACCAACATGGGTCACCTCTTCATGGTTGCGGGTCCCTCCCGAGAACAGCTCAGCTGCGTCCGACTCCTCCGCCGGCCGCTCGAACTGCCGAACGCCATCGGCAACCGACTGGGATTCCTGGACTTCGCCGGCGGCTCACCTCCGCCGCCGGTCGCGCACGCTCGGCACGCCGGAGAGCGTGAAGACGATCACCTCCTCGCCCGTGGCGGTGCTGATGTCGTGGTGCACGCTCACCGGCCGCGTGCCCGTGACGTCGTGCACGAGTTTCTCGAGCAGCGGCCGACCGGTGAGCACGAGGTGGCTGCGCAACTGCTTGAGCAGTTCGGCCCCGCGGCCGTTGCCGCCGGCGTGCGACTCGATCAGCCGCTGCTCGGCCGCCGTGAGCACCCCCTGCAGGTGCACGAACAATTTGTTCTCGATGAGGTGCGTGTGGATGTCGCGCGGGCCGCGGCCCATGTACTCCTGCTGGAACCGGGAGATCACGTCGCACACCGCCGCCTCGATCTCCCCCTGCGACTTCGCGCTGCGTGCGTCGATCATCACCCGGCTCCCGCTCCGCCCCACCCCCACTCAGATACCCCCACCTTGGTGGGGATCGCTGGCGTTGAATTCGTCGCCGGCCAAGGGCCTTCTTCACCGCGGCGGGCGCCGCCGGAAAAATTTGCTTGCGTTTCCCAGATTGCCCAATATAATCTGGCTCGCCGAAGGGCAGCGGAGCCAAAAATCCGCTGAAATTCGGCGAAAACAACGAACAAACGGAAGACGAGTCGAGGGGCAGTCCGGCACCGTCCGGGTGGTCCGTCGCAGCGTAAGCCGGCGTGAGAGCGTGCCGACATGGCGTGCTCGACCGCCGGCTTTTTTTGTTTTTGTCCGGCCGCGGGGCACCGCCCCGACGGCCGGAACGAAACAGGCGACGAAGCGAACGCGAGCCATGCACGAACGCGGCGACACCATCCACCCAGCGAGGCTGCCCACGATGAACACCCTGCCTTCCGCGGACGGCGCGACCGCCGCCGCACGCCTGGCCCGGCGCGTGGCCCGGGCGATCGGCGGCTTCGAGAGCCGGCTCCTCCGCCGCACGCCCCGGAGCGTGACCGTCGTCGGCGACGGCGATCGGCTCGTCGTCAGCCTGCACGAATCGCTTTCGCCGCTCGAGTGCAGGCTCGCCGCCGACTCCGGCGGTCGCCTCCGCGTGGAGGAGTTCCACCGCGGCATCTTCGCCGACACGCACGACGACCTGCTGCACGCCGTGTGGCGCAGCACCGGCGTCGTGCTCGACGCGGGGCTGGTGCACGTCGACGGCCCGACCGGCAGCGTGCTCAAGACCTTCACCACCGCACCGTCCGTGGAGCTCGTGCTCCTCGGACAGGGGCTGCCGGCGCTCGGCGTGCCGGTGAACGCCCATCTGCATGCCCACGGAGCGTCCGGCGGAGGAGTCGGACGCAGCTGAGCTGTTCTCGGGAGGGACCCGCAACCATGAAGAGGTGACCCATGTTGGTGCTGACGAGAAAGAACCGCGAGAGGAGGCCCGAAGACCTCGAGGTGATGCTCGAGATCACGATTCTGGAGATCGAGGGGGGCCGCGTCCGCCTCGGCTTCGAGGCCGACACGAAGATGCCGATCCACCGCCGCGAGGTGTGGGACCGGATCTGCAACGGCGAGGCCGCCGCCCCGCGGCCCGGCACGCGGCTGGAGGCCGGCCCCAGGCAGCCGTGAGCGGGGGGCTGACCATGAAATCTCAGGGCGAAATCGAGGCGGCCGTCTGCGACGGCATCTCGAGATTCCAGCAGGAGTTCATCGGTCGAGGCCCCAAGGACATTCATTCGCACCTGATCGGCACGCTGCTGGTCGTGCGTCTGCAGGGGGTGCTCACCCCGGCCGAACGCCAGCTGATCGCACCGCAGGACAAGCCGGCCGCCGGAAACGGCGCCGGCGTGGAAACCGGCCAGGAGAACGGCAACGGCCGTTCCCTGCTGAAGCAGGTCCGTTCCCACATGGTGGCGACGGGCCGGCCGCGGCTCGAATCGATCGTGGAGGATGCCGTGGGCGTGAAGCTCGTGAGCGTGCACCACGACATCTCGACCGTCACGGGCGAGGAACTGCTCGTGTTCTCGCTCGCCGAGGCCCCGGTCTGCCGCCCGAAGAAGCAGCGTGTGTAGAGCAACCGTGCGGGGCGGGCCACCCCGCCCCGCACGGGCTCGCTGCCTTGCTGACGCGATGGAATCCCTGACCTGACCGCGCCGGCTTCGTGCTCCCCAGACCCCGTCGCCGGACGTTCGGGCTGTTGATCGCGCGCCGGCTCGTGACTGCCCAGACCCTCTCGCTTGACGTTCGCCTCGGCCCTCCAGGCCTCGGCTCTCTGCGTGTCCGCTTCGCTTTCGGCATCCATG
>RGVT01000342.1 GCA_010027105.1 Planctomycetia bacterium | reverse complement strand
GTCAATAATATTATACTTCTTTGTTAATAACATTATACTCCTTTGTCAATAATATTATACTTCTTCGTTAATAAGATGAGCATGACGCACAGCGATTTCTAATAATTTATCATGAGATAATTCTTTCCAATTTACATCAGGAGGTTGATATTGAGAACGAACATATTTATCTAATAATTCGCATAATTTTTCTATTTTTAATTTTTTAAATCGATAATACATATAATGGACCTTAACGGGTATTTTATTAATATCTTCTGGAATAGTATAAAATTCATTTTTGGTCAGGAATTCCAATATTTCATTTTTAGAATATTGATGAACTAAAGGAACATTGGGAAATTTTTCTTTCATGATCCCTATCAATTCCTTGTGTTCGTATAAACAATATTTTTTATAGACGGGTTCATTCATTAAAGGAGATATCATGTATCCTTTTGCTAACATTTCTTGTTCCTCTTTTTCATATTCTTTTACTTTAAATAACATGTCTAATAATTCTTCACGTTTCCAATTTTGTAAATTATCATGTCTTCCATAATCTTCAAGAAGATTACGGATCAAAGATTGTAAATGTCCATAAGAAAAGGAGCCATATGTTTCCCAAGATGTTGGATAGATTGGTTTCCATTTTTCAGTAAGCATTTTTCTTTTCTTTTCCCATTCTTTTTTTTCTATTTCAGATTTGCATTCTGGTTCCTTCATTTCTTCTTCTCTCCTGATCCTTTCCTCACGTAGTTTTTGCCTTTCTTTACGCGTTCTCATAGTAGGAAAAACAAGTTTTAGTCTTCTTTCTCTCGCTTCGTCGTCATCATCATCATCATCATCATCATCTTCTTCTTCCTTTTCTTTTTCTTTGTTTTTCATATCATCTGCATTATTTTTAGAGCAGTCCATTTGTTCATCATCATTCATTATAGGAATTTTAAAAGGATCATGATTATCGTTAGCAAGAATAGGATTGATGTCATTTATAGAAGAATGAGAATTATGAATAGTAGTATCATGAAAGGCATCTCTATCATCATTCTGTTCATGTTTCTTTCTCATGAAAGTAGTTTCATTTTGTGGTTGTCTTGTTAATAAGTTATTTATTATTTCATCATTCGTTTTATTATATTCTTTTTCTATTTTTGAAATGTTCTCATCACTTGTATTATTATCGTCATCTTTTTTTCTTTTCCCTTTTGTTTTTTTAATCTTTATGCATGTTTCAGGTTCATTATTCATATTTTTATCATTATCATATATATCATATATATCATTTTCATCATGCATATGGTTGTTTGTTTTTTCTTCTTTTTCCTGGATGGCATACAACTCTTCTTTGTATGAAGTGTAATCATTTTCATCATTTTGATCATTTTCCGTCGGTTGTACATTATTCTGATAAGTCGATGACGACAAAGTAATATCGTTTTGAAGAAGATGATTGACTTCTTTATCTATCATTGACTTTTTCTTTTGGTTATCTTCTTGAAATTGTGCATGACTTGAGAGTATTCCGTTTTCTTTTTTTTGTTTCTTTTCACCTGTGGCATATCTGGTTCGTTTTGTATTTTTTTTGTTATCTGAGAACCTATGAAAGCTTTCTCCATCTCTATTTTTTTTTGTTATCTTGCTATTTTTGGATGTTGTTTTATCTTTTTCTACGGACATGATTTCTTGAGAGGTAAAACATTCTTTTTCATTTTCTACTATTCTATTTCCTGACAATTTAATTTTTGGTGAGGATGTCAAAAAAGACGTATCGAACGAATCCATTATCATATTATCATTAGTGTTGTTGTCTTGTTCGAGAACATGTTCATGTTGTTCTGGAGGTTGTGGTGGGAATAAAACTGTTGATGATTGCTTTTTTTTTTCATCATTATTTTTATCTTGTCCTTTCTTCTTTTTTTCTTTTGTCACATCTTTACAATTATTTGATGATTTCTTTTTTTTCTCGTCTACTCGATTTGTATCTTGTGCTTTTTGAAAATGAAGTTTCTTTTTTTCTTCTTTCCATTCCATAGAAATAGTTTTAGAAATGACACCAAAAATTTGTAAAGATGGTTTTAGTTCTGCATATCTTTTTTTAAAAAAAATATTATATTGACTGGGATATTTCTTTGTTTTTTTTTCTTTTTTTGGTTTTATCGTCATTTTTTCTTCTAACGAATCCCATAATTGAATGATCTCTTCTTTATTAGATACAACTCCAGGATTTTCGCTTAAATGTTCTATAAATAATGATACATATTTCCCGATTTTAGTATTTTTTATTGTCTCTAATTTCATATCTTTTTTTTTTTTGATATCATCACTACGTTTTTTAATGTTGTCCATTTTTCGATGATTGATATTTCTTTTTTTTTTTACTTTTTCAATTTTAGGTTTTTATTTTTAATGATTGTATGATTATATAAATGTCTTTGTTTAAAAAAGC
>RGVT01000341.1 GCA_010027105.1 Planctomycetia bacterium | reverse complement strand
CGGGTGAGCCGCAGCCAGACCCGCAGCGGCCGCCCGTAGGTCAGCCGCAGCTGCCGGCACTCGTCGGGATCGTAGCG
The DNA here is from genome assembly GCA_010027105.1 of Planctomycetia bacterium. Taxonomy (GTDB): domain Bacteria; phylum Planctomycetota; class Planctomycetia; order Pirellulales; family UBA1268; genus RGVT01. Next base: position 2,354 of record RGVT01000341.1, on the reverse strand, counting down.
CGGCTTGCCGAGGTCGTACCGCAGGTACTCGAGCTTGACGGTCTTGTCGTAACTCTCGATCGGGAAGATCTCGCGCAGCACGCCCTCGATCCCCTCGTCCTTGCGCTTGGCGGGGGGCGTCTCGTATTGGAGGAAGCGGTCGTAGAACCGCGTCTGGATCTCGGTGAGGTCGGGAATCGAATGGCTGGCGCGGCGGCTGCCGAAGTGGCGGACTTCCGTGGGCTGCAGGCGGCGGACAACGCGGGTTGCCATTGACAAAACTCTCCTGGGGCGGCTTGACGGGAAACCGGTGAGCGGCCGGCGCGAACGCGCGGAGGCGTTCTGGGGCCGGGTGCCGGTCACATCGCGGAAGGAATGACGAAACCGAGGGCGTTGGGCACGGCGGAGCCGCTGGGAGACGCGAACGCTGCGGGCGGACCGATCAAGACCAGCAAAAACTATACCGGACACCGCCGAGAACGCCAAGTTCCCGGCGGCAGAGGGGCATTTTTTGCGGGTATTACTTGATCGAGACCTTGGCCCCGCCCTCCTCCAGTTCCTTCTTGAGCTTCTCGGCGTCGGCCTTCGAGATGCCTTCCTTCACCTTGGCGGGCGCGCCCTCGACCAGGTCCTTGGCCTCCTTGAGGCCCAGGCCGGTCGCCGCCCGCACCACCTTGATGACGCCGATCTTGTTGTCGCCGAACGCCTCGAGCACGACGTCGAACTCGGTCTTCTCGGCCGCCGCCTCGCCACCCGCGGCGGCCGCACCGCCGCCGGCTCCCGGGGCCGCCATCACCACCGCGCCGCCGGCCGCCGGCTTGATGCCGTGAACCTCGTCGAGGTAGTCGGAGAGTTCCTTCGCCGCCTTCAGCGACAGGCCGACGATCTTGTCGCCCAGCTCCTGTGTTTCCTTCGAGAACTCACGCGTTGCTTCAGCCGTTGCCATCGCTCGAGGTCCTTTCCCTTCGAAACGTGCCCTTTGAAAAATGTCCGGCCGCCGACGCGGCCGGGGTGGTGTGAGGTGAATCGACTGTCTTACCACGAAGTTTCGCCGGGTGAAGCCCGGGGCGAAATTCCGCCGGTTTACGAGGCCCCGCCCGTCTTTTCCAGCTCCTCGACCCGCGAGGAGATCTGCCCGGCCAGGACGCCGCCGAGCGAGCTGATCTGGCCGCACAGCCGGCTGCCCAGCCCGGCGATCTGGCCCGACAGGATCGACAGCTGCTCGGCCCGGCTCGGCCACTTGGCCACCGCCTTGACGTCGCCGGGCTCCAGCCGGGCTCCGTCGAGGGCACCCCCGCGGAATTCGAAGCCCTCGAAGTCCTTGACGCCGGCGACACGGTCGAGCTCCTTGGCGAGGTCGACCACGTCCTCCCCGCCCCAGGCGATGGCGAGCATTCCCTCCATCCGCTCGAAGGCGGGGGCCAGCGGCGTGTCGAGCGTCGCCCGGCGCGCGAGGCTGTTCTTGACGAGCTGCAGGTGGATCTTCTTCTTCCGCAGCGTCTGCCGCAGCTGCGAGGTCTGGATGGCGTCGAGCGTGCCGAGGCTGACGACGACCACGTCCCCCACTCCCGCGAGGCGGGTCTTGAGGTCGTCGACCAGCATGTTCTTGACGAGTTTGCTCATGGCGTGCTCACGGCGGATGGCTTCGGTTCGGGGTCGGTGTCAGGCCGCGACCATGACGCCGGGGGTCATGGTACCGGAGATCGAGATGCTCTTCACGTATTGGCCGCGGACGCTGGCGGGCTGGAGTGCGAGGATGTGGTCGATGAAGGCCCGGATGTTGTCGACGAGCTTGGTCGCGTCGAAGCTCGCCTTGCCGACCACGGCGTGCACGATGCCGGTCGGGTCGTTGCGAAACTCGACCTTGCCCGCCTTGTATTCGCCGACGGTCTTGCCGATCTCGGCGGTGACGGTGCCGGCCCGGGGGCTCGGCATCAGGCCGCGGGGACCGAGCACTTTGCCGAGCGGGCCCACCAGGCCCATCATGTCGGGGGCGGCGATGCAGACGTCGAAATCGGTCCAGCCTTCCTTGATCCTCTTGGCGAGGTCGTCGGCCCCCACCTCCTCGGCGCCCGCCGCCCTGGCGTCGTCGGCGAGGTTGCCCTTGGCGAACACCACCACCCGCTTCGACTTGCCGATCCCGTGGGGCAGCACGAGTGAGCCGCGCACGATCTGGTCGGCCTGCTTGGGGTCGATCCCCAGCCGGACGTGGATCTCGACCGTCTGGTCGAACTTCGTGGGGGGGAAGCTCTTGAGCACCGCCACCGCCTCGGCGACGGGCAGGGGGTCTTCCGACTGCGGCTTCTTGGCGAGCATCGCCCGCATGCGCTTCGCGACTGGCACGGCCGTGGGTTCCTGGTGACGGGGTGGGGGAC
>RGVT01000035.1 GCA_010027105.1 Planctomycetia bacterium | reverse complement strand
CCTGGCCGTGCGGCCCGTCGCGGCGAGCCGCTCGGCCAGGGTGGCGAGTCTGCGGGGCTCCTTGCCGTAGACGTCCCACCGGAAGCTCTGGTTCATGAGCACGTCGCAGCGGGCTTCCATCGTCACCCGATCGCCCTCGGGGATGAACCTCAGGAGCGACGGCCCGGGCCAGAAGGCCGGCAGATTGTTCGCGAGCGGCAGCGATCCCACATACTCGAGCCCCGCCGACGCGAATCGCCCGGCCACGTCGGTGAACGCGAACGCCGTCCAGTTCTCGTTGAGAAACTCGTGGGCGAGGTAGGCGTCGTCGTGGGTGCCGAGGTCGTCGAGCACGGTGGCCGCCTGCGGGTTCGCGGCGAAGAGCGGCGCGCCGGCCGCCTGCATCTCGCGGGCGATCGCGAGCGCCGCCCGCACCCGCTCGCAGCTGTCGCCGGTCGCGCCCTCGGCCAGTTCGCGGACGAGACCTCTGACCGGTAGCAGCGGCGCCCACCCGGGCAGCGCGTTGTAGCTCACGAGGAGCAGGCCGCCGGGCGCGAGGAGGTCGCGGGCGATCGCGAGGATCTGCCCGCGGACGTGCTCGGCCACCCAGCTGAACACGCCGTGCAGCGTGATGAAGTGCTGCGGCTCGAGGTCCGCTGCAAGTCCGGCGAAACCCGACTCACGGACGCGGACGTTCGTGAGACCGGCGCGCTCCACCCGCCCCCGCATCGCGCGGGCGTGGACGGGGTTGATGTCCACGCCGGTGAACCGGCCGTGCGGATTCGCGGCCGCGAGCGTGAGCAGCGTGTCGCCGAAGCCGCACCCGAGCTCGAGGTAGGAGAACGGATCGTGCGTCGCGACCGGGGCGACGCCGGCCACGGCCGCCGCCGCGTTGAGGCTCGTGGGGGCAAGATGCGCATAAAAGCCGGGAAGATACGGCACGTCGACGACGTAGCCGTCGACGAAACGGCCGGCCGACCCGGTGTGCATCGACGTCCTCGCGCTGATGAAACGACGCCGCCGGGACCGGTTTCCCGATCCCGGCGGCCGTTGATGCGTCGTCCGGTCGGCGGGCTACTTGGCCTCGCCGGTCATGGAGTCGGCCTCGGCTTCGACCGTGCCCTTCATCGATCCGTCCTTCGGATCGATCTCCTGGTACTTGTACTTGATCTTGGTCGGCATCAACAGCACGCGGGTCTGCTGGTTGCCCTTGCCATCACCGCCGATGTCGACGAGCGTGACGAGCACGTCCGACAACTCGAAGTAGTTGTTCAACTCGCTCTTGCCGCCGACGGTGGTCGTCTCGGCGATCTCCACCTTCTTCACCGGCTTGCCGCCGAGGCAGGCCGCCAGCAGCTTCGGTGAGGCCTTGTCGGTGTTCATCACGCCCTCGATCGGTCCGATCACCGTGCTGCCCGTCATCCGCTGCTGCCCCGTCTGGGAGGATCCGCCGGCCGACGTCATCAACTGGCGGGTGCCGAGCACGTCGTACTTTTCGCCGATCACCCACTTCTCGTAGCCCTTGTCCGTGCTGCCGCCGTCGGCACCGTCAATTTTGAAATACACAGCCATGATGATGCTCCTTGCAAAAAAGTGAAAAAGATCAGCGGGGCGACTTCCACCGTGTCGACCCGCTCCGGGTTGTCAGTGTCATGCGTACCGTACGCACCGCAGACCACGTGTGTTCGCCCGAGAAACCCCAGCGACAACTGGCGTTGGCAAACCACCTGGCGGAATATAGCAGTGCCTGCCGATACCGCAAGCGGCGGGCGGCCGGACCAGCGCGAGGATTGCGGGAGCCGATGCTGCTGGCAGTGTGGCGAGTTGGGATTCCGCCCTTGATCCGGCAAGGGCGACCCTCCCCGCCCAGATCGCCGCACCTCGTTTCCGAATCCGAAAATTGCTCATGACGCCGCGGACCGCTGGTCGATTCGATCGCGCAGGTCGACGGCATCGTCGGGCGGGGCGATCGTCACGGGGGACGGAGGGATGGCTGCGCCGCGCCGAGCTCGGGCCACGCTCGCCGCGGGCATGGTGTGTGCGGCCGTCGTCGCCGCCCCGGGTGCCGTGCGGGCCGTCGCCGCCCCGGACTGCCCGGTGCCCCAGACGCGGCCCGAGCTGTGGCGCGAATCGCTGCTCGGATCGCTCGACACCGAGTGCTGGACGCCGCTCACGTTCGCGGAATTCTCGAGCGACGGCTGGGACCGGCCCTACGACTCGATCGATCACAGCAATCCCCGCCAGACCTGGATCAACAGCGCCGACGGCGCCTTCTACCGGCTGGCTGTCATTTCCGGCGCGTGGGCGCAGGGCACCCCCGACGTGGTCGACACCGCCAACGGCAGCGTCTTCCTGTTCACGCCGTTCAACCGGCGGTTCGAGCTGGGCTGGTTCCTCCCGTTCACGCTCACGGCCCCGGACCCACGGTCGCCGGCCACGGTGTCGGCCCGCGGAGCCGGCGACCTGACGGTAGCGCCGCGGTTTCTGCTCGCCGAGGAGAAGGAGCATTCGGTCACCGCCAACTGCTACGTCCGCTGCCCCACCGGCAGCACGCGCACGGGCAACGGCGTCGCGAGCCTCTCGCCCGACGTGGAGTTCTGGGTCAACCCGACCGGCCGGTGGGTGATGCGGGGCGGCGTCGGGGTCACCGTGCCCACGAACCTCACGGCCGCGTCGCTCCCCGCGCTCGAGGTCAACCCGTGGACCGGTTTCAACCTCTCGCCCGGCCCGTTCAGTTCGTTCGACGCCCGGTGGGCCGGCGGCGTCTACCTCACGCCGGCTGACGCCCCGGTCCTCAAGCACCTCTGCGCCACCGTGTCCACCAACTTCCACACGCGGCTCGCCGGCGGCAACACCACCTACTTCAGCATCACGCCCGGGATGCGGGCGGGCGTCGGCGGCGACTGGTATCTGCTCGCGGGCCTCGAGGTGCCGCTCGTCGGGCCGCTGCCCTTCTCCAATCAGGTGATCGTCCAGGCGATCAGGAACTTCTGACCTCTGCGGCGAGGCCGGGCCCCGCCTGCGAGGGCCGGTCGTCAGGCAGGCATCGCGTCGACGACGGCCTGATCGGGGAGGTGGTAGAACGCGAGCAGGAAGATCGCGTACAGCGCGAGCAGGAGCACTCCCTCCATCCACGACACCTTCCCGCCGTCGATCAGTTCCCGGGCCACGAGCACGGCGATCACGAGCGCCACCACCTCGAAGCCCGAAAAGGCGAGGTTCATGGGCTCGCCGATGACGCGGCCGGCGAGGACCAGCAGCGGGGCCACGAGGAGCGTGAGCTGGATCGTCGAGCCCACGGTCACGGCGAGGACGAGCTCCTGCCGGCCGGAACGGGCGAAGCGGATGGCCGCGAGCACCTCGCCGATCCCGCCCACGCCCCCCAGCAGGATGACCCCGCTGAACACGTCGGACAGCCCGAGCTGCCGCGCGGTCGGCGCGAGCGACTCCGAGAGCGCGTCGCTCACGATCGCCAGGGCCACCGCCGAGAGCGCGAGGCGGGCGAGCGTGATCCAGGCCCGCTCCTCCGGGAACGTCTCGGGGAGCTGCTCGTCGGGACCGATCCCCTCGGTGCCGCGGCCGAACACCGTCGCCAGCACGTTGATCACGTAGACCACGAGCAGCACGACCGCGATTTCCGTCGACAGGCCGCGGTTCGACTCGGGCTGGCTGAAGCGGAACACGGCGGGCACGATCAGGCAGGCGGCACAGAGCATGAGCATCGCCACGCTCGCCCGCAGCCGCTTGCGCTCGAACCGGCGGGCGCCGAACTTGATCCCGCCGACCACCAGCGCGCAGCCGAGGCCGACGAGCAGGTTGACGAGGATCGAGCCCGTCAGCGACGCCTTCACGACCGGGGCCAGGCCGTTGGCCAGGCCGACACCCCCGATGATCAGCTCGGGCGCGTTGGAGAGCGTCGAGTTGAGCAGCCCGCCGATCGTCGGGCCGAGCCGCACGGCGAGCCGTTCCGTCGCGTCGCCCATCTCCTCGACCAGGGGGATGACGGCCACGAGCGAGAGCGCGAAGACGAGCAGCGGATCGCCGTCGATCCACTTCAGGACGAACATGGCGGGCACCGAGAGCAGCAGCCACCGCATGGGTCGCCTCTTCGCGCCTGCCCGGAGGGTTTGCCATCACCGGCGGTGCGTTTATACCGCCGCTCCGGAGGTTTGCAAGCGGGGATTCATGCGGTCTCGACCGCCTCGCCCGGCACGCTCGACGCTGTAAAACCCCGTCCCTTCGTGATACGCTGCGCCGACGCCGCCTGGCGATCCCGGAGCCTCTGCCATGTCATTCCCCGCATCCAGCAACGGCCCGCTCGGCCGGTCGGTGGCCCACAACGACGTCTGCAACACCCCCGTGACGTCGACCCCGGGCGACGGTTCGGCCGACCCGCCGGCCGAGATGCCCGTCGCCTACACCAACACCGCGCTCCTCCAGCAGGCCACGCTGCCGACGCTCGCCCAGAAGGTGTTCATCGTGGGCAAGCATGCGGCCACGACCAACACCGAGATCTGGATGAGCAGCGGCGACGAGGAGGGCACCGGCGGCGGCGTCGTGTCGGGCAGCGTGGCCGGTCCGTGCCGGATCAAGACGGGCAGCCGCAAGGTGTTCGTCGAGGGACACGGTGCCGCGTACCTCGGCGTGATGGTCGGCCACAACAACACCGCCAACAGCAACGTGCCCATCGGCCGCCAGGAGCACGCCAGCCAGCACAAGGTGTTCTTCGGATCATGAGACCATGAGTGATCCGCTCTCGAGTCGGGCCGACGTGATCGCGGAAGTGAACGTCTCGCCGATCGGCGGGCATGCCTTCCTGCTGCAGCGGCTGCGGTTCACCGACGCGCTCTCGCGGCCGTTCCGCCTCGACGTGGAACTGGTGTCCACCGGCGGCGACGTCGACCCCGCCAGGCTCCTCGGCCACGGGCTCTCGGTCACCGTGCCGCGGCCCGGCGGCGGCGAGCGGCACCTACACGGCATCGTGCGGCATGCCGAGCGGCGGGTGGGCGCCGGCGACACGGCGGTCTATTCGTGCACCGCCGTCCCGCGGATCGAGATCATCAGCCACGGCCGCGACCACCGTATTTTTCTCGGCACGTCGGTGAAGGAGATCCTCGAGGCCGTGTTCTCGGAACACGGCCTCGAGGACTACGACGACTCCGGGCTGCAGGCCGACTATCCGCCGCTCGAGCAGTGCGTGCAGTACGGCGAGAGCCACCGCGACTTCGTCCACCGCCTGCTCGAACGGTTCGGCATCTGCTACTACCACCAGCACGACTCCGGCAACCACACGCTCACGCTCGCGGACTCGTCCGCCGAGCACGGCCCCCTCGCTGGCGCGGAGTCGCTGCCCTTCCATCCGGACGAGAACGCGGCGGTCGCCCGGGAGCACGTCCATGCCTGGGCGGCGACGGCGTCGATCCGGCCGGGGTCGTTCGCCACGAAGGACTACGACTACATCGACCCCAAGACCGACGTGCAGGGGAGCGAGACGGCGGGCAACGCATATCCGCACGGCGATCTCGAGTGGTTCGAATATCCGGCCGGCTGCCGCACGATCCAGGAGGCCGAAGCCGCCGCGGAGCGACGGATGGAGGCGTTCGTCTGCCGCTCCGCCGAGGTGCGGGGCGAGGCCCGCGCGACGGGACTCGCCGTGGGCCACACGTTCCGACTCACCGGCTGCCCGGTCGCGGCCGACAACCGCGGCTATCTCGTCACGGGCGTGGAACTCGACCTCGAGCCGCTCCGCGCCATCGCGGCAGGCGAGGGTGCCGGCGGCGGCTTCACGACGGCCTGCCGGTTCACGGCGATCCCCGACGACGTGCAGTTCCGACCCGCCCGGTCGACACCGGTCCCGCGGGTGCATGGCGTGCAACCGGCGGTGGTGGTGGGGCCGAGCGGGCAGGATCCCAAGATGCCCTACACCGACACACTCGGCCGGATCAAGGTGCAGTTCCACTGGGACCGCCAGGGGCGGCACGACGAGAACTCGTCGTGCTGGCTGCGCACGCCCCACCAGTCGGCCGGCCACGGGTACGGCCACGTCTGGCTGCCGCGGGTCGGCTGCGAGGTGCTCGTGGCGTTCGTCGACGGCGACCCCGACCGGCCCACGATCGTCGGCCACGTCTACAACGGGCAGACGACGCTGCCGCTCGACCTGCCGCGCGAGGCCCGCGTGGGCATCATCAAGGACGACGGCGGCAACTACATGAAGATCGACGCCACCGACGGCGGCCAGGTGATGGCGATGTTCTCACCGACCGAGAAGTCGTCGCTCACGCTCGGCAAGACCTGACGCGGACCGCAAGGAGATGGACTGACGATGGGATACACGGTGGAGACCGACGGTCTCGGCAGCGAATGGTACGAACAGGGTGCGGCTTCGAACGCGGTGCTGCTCCAGGCGTTCATGACCGAGGGATTTTTCTTTGAGCTGGTGGCCGGCCTGGAACTGACCACCATCATCGGCTGCGCAATCAATTGGATTCCCGCGGCGAAAGAGATCGAGATCCATGGATTGCATTCCGTAGCAACCACACCGGCAAGCAAGAACTACACGATCATCAACTACACGTGCACGTCGGAACAATCCCACACGCAGACTGTGAACGGCCCCACGACCTGGACCAACAACGGTGATTTCAACCTCGAGGTGCCCGATACCATGGCACCCGACACGAATTGGGGCGTCTCCATCAGAGTGCGTAATCCGCAGTCGAAAATCGTGCTGCAAGTCGGCGGAGACGTGAATGGAGAAGACTGCGGCCAGTTGGAGATAAATCCGGAACGAATTCAACTCTCCAGCGACGGTCAAACAAAAATCTACGGCGGGACCAGCGCATCGCTGGTTTCCGGTGCGGGTGCACTGAATGTCGCCGGTGACGAGGTGTCGCTGAAATGCAACGCAGCCGGTCTCACCGCGACGGAGGAGGCCACCACGCTCAGCGGAGCCAAGGTGGAAATCGGTGTGCCGGGATCGCCGAACAACCCGCAAGTCGCCACGGCGGCCACGGTCGCGGCCACCGCGGCCCCCCTCGATGTGACGACGGCCGCGATCAACAACCTGCAGAGCCGCTTGCGGGATTTGCAGAACAAAATCGGAAAGTCCAAGATGCTTTCCTACCTGCTCAAGTGAGGTCGGTGCGTGCTCGTCAGGAACCACGCCCGTGATCGCCTCGCGCTCGGCTGGGTCGTGCAGCGGCATCCGGCCCGGAGCGATGGCCCGCCCGTCACGGGCCTCGCCGGCACGTTCGTCGTGAAGGGCACGTTCCAGCTCGTGCCCGGCGGCCCGGCCGAGCCGTGGGCCGACGGCCCGGAGCCGCTCGCGGGCGACACGCCGTGGCCCGATGCGCCCGGGCTCGGCCTCTCCTATCCGACCGACTTCGTCCCCTGGAAGCCGCGCGGCGAGTGGATCGTGGTCGGCATGGCACGGCCGCCGCGACACTACCCGCGCGACGCGGCCACCGATGCGTTCGCCTGGGAGGGAGCGGGCGACGCGGGCCGGTTCATGATCCATGCCGCCGTCGGCGGATCGGAAAAATGTCTGGAGGTATTCGGAGAGCGGCACTGGACCGGACGCGTGCTGCATCTCCCGACGGGGCCGCGCGCGGCGGACGACCCGACCCCGGTCTCCTACGCGCTGGCCTGGGGCGGTCCCGGCCTTCCCGCGAACCCGATCGGCACGGGCTACGGCGGCGGCGAACTTCCGAGGATCGAGCGACGCGGGGCCCGCACGGAGACCTACCACGACCACCGCGACCCGGCCGGCTTCGGGGCGGTGCCGTCCGACTGGCCGCGGCGGGCGGCTCTCCGCGGCACCCACGACAAGCGGTGGCTCGCGACCCGCTGGCCCTGGCTGCCCGACGACATCGACTACGCGCACTTCCTCTCCGCGCCCCGCGATCAATGGATCGACGGGTTCTTCCGGGGCGACGAGCCGGCGGCGCTCGTCCACCTGCATCCCGACCTCCCGGCCTTCGAGGGTTTCCTGCCGGGCATCCGGCCCCGGCTGGCGGTCGAGCGCCGGCCCGCTTCGGACGCGTCACCGGGACGCTTCGACCGCGCTCGCACGCTGCCGGCGGAGGAGGTGCCGCTCGTGCTCGACACCGTCTGGATCGACGCTGAGCGCGGCCAGCTCGTGCTCGTGTGGCGCGGCCTCACCGCGATCGCCACGCCCAAACTCTCGGACATCGCGTCGGTGACCCTGGCCGCGGAGCGACTCGACCACCAGCCCGCGGCGATCGAGACCTTCATCGTCGCGGGAGACGCCGGCGAGCCTACCGCGGAGGTCCCGGCGCCCGCCGGCGAACCTCGGCCTCCCGACCCGGGCCCTGCCGAACGGGCGGCTGCCCTGGCATCGATGATCGACGAGGCCACCGCCCAGGTCGCCGTGCTCACCGAGCAGTTCGAGACGTCGGGCGTGTCAGAGCGGATGCAGCAGGCGGCCGCCCGCGCTCCGTCGCTCGGGGAGCAACGCTCCTTGATCGAAGCACTCGCCCGCGCGCAGGGACCGGGCTCGGCGGCCGCCTGGCAGCTCGGGCTGCTCGACGAGCTGGCTGCGGTGGAGGCGGCCGCCGAAAAGGTGCTGGCCGCGTGCGAGGCCGAGCAGGCGGCGCGGAAGCAGGCGCGGGAGGCCGCGGCGGCGGCCCGCGTGCTACCCCGGCTGCCAGACGGCACCGTGGACATTGCCGAGGCGTCGCACCGCGGCTGGCGGACGATCGACCTCGCCGGCGCCGATCTCTCCGGCCTCGACCTTGCTGGCGCGGACTTCGCGGGAGCCGACCTGAGTGGCGTCAACCTCGCGGGAGCCACGCTCACCGGCGCGAATCTCGCCGGAGCGAGGCTCGTCGAGGCCACCCTCGCGGCGGCCAATCTCGCCGGCGCGAGCCTCGTGGGCGCGAATCTCGGGCGGGCCGATCTCTCGCGGGCGAACCTTTCCGGTGCCGATCTCTCGCACGGCGACGTCACCGCGGCTCGAGTGTCGGCCGTCGACTGGCGGGGCTGCCGGCTCACGGCGGCGAAGCTCGCCGGGCTCGATCTCTATGCCGCCGATTTCTCCGGATGCGTCGCCGACCATGCCGACTTCGCGCGGGCCAACCTCGCGGACGCGACGTTTTGCGACGCCCACCTCGCCATGGCATCGTTTGCGAAGGCGAACGTCGAGCGAGTGACGTTTACGAGGGCCGTGCTCGAGTGGACGGCATTCGGCGAGGCGATCGCCTGCGGGACGACGTTCACGGAGTGCGATCTCGGGAAGGTTCGCGCGGGGCAGGGTGACTTCCGCCGCGCGACGTTCACGCGCTGCCGCGGGCCGGAGCCTGTATTCGAGGCCGCGCGGCTCGACGGCGCGACCTTCGTCCGCTGCGAACTTCCCCGGGCGCGGTTCGCCGAGGCCGCGCTCGCCGCCGCCGGGTTCGATCGCTCGGACCTGCGAGAGGCCGTGTTCGAGGATGCCCGCCTGGCCGACGCGAGGCTCACGAAGAGCAACCTGTTCGAGGCCGTCTTCGACCGGGCCGATCTGACCGGGGCGAGCCTCGCCGGGTCGAACGCCTACGGCTGCGGATTCTGGGATAGCGTGGGAAAAAAGGTGACAGTCACCTAATCTGGGCAATCTGTGATCTGTCACCTTTTCTTTTTCTTCCTTCGCGGGGCGACGAGACCATGAACATTCCCGGGCTGCCCGCCGACGCGGAGACGTGGGAGCCGCTGACGGTGGCGGAGTTCTTCCGCCGGCTCGCGGCGGGTGAGCCGGTCCGCCGGGCGATGGTGGTGGCGGGACGGGAGCCCGGCGGCCGGGACGCCATCCCGTCCCCGGCCGGACGACGGTTCGCGGGCGCGACGCTCGAGGAGGTGATGCTCGTCGAGGTGCCGCTCGCGGGCGTCCTGTTCGAGGCGGCGGAGTGGCGCGTCGTGGGCCTCACGAAATGCGACCTCGCGAAGGCGGTGTTCACCGGCGGCCGGCTGCACGACGTGGTCTTCGCGGAAAGCGGTCTGGGCGGCTCGGCCTGGCGGCTGGTCGCGCTCGATCGTGCCCGGTTCGTCGGATGCGGCCTCGACGAGGCGACGTTTACGGACGTCTCGCTCGCGCACAGCCTCCTCGTCGACGGGCAGTGTGCGCGGGCGCGTCTCGAGGGAGGCACGTGGTCCGACACGTCGCTCCTCGACATGAATCTCGACGCCACGGTCGTCGCGGCGACGGCGCTCGTCGGGTGCGACTTCGGCGACTGTTCGGGGGCCGGGCTGCGATTCACGGAGGCGGCGACGCTCGACGGCTGCCAGTTCCGCCGGTGCAGGACACCGGGGCTCACCGTCGCGGGGACCATCCGCGACTCGGGTTGGACGACGTGCGACCTCGGCGACGCCGCACTCGCGGCCGCGACCCTCGAGCGGGCGGCGTTTCGGGAATGCAGGTTCTCCCCGGCCGCGGCCCTGCCCGCATCGTGCGGCGGCACCGATTTTTCACGGAGCGCGCTCGCCGGCGTGGATCTCACGGGCCGCAGCTTCGCAGCCACCGACTTCAGCCGCGCCGATCTCACCGGAGCCCGGTGCGCGGAGGCCGACTTCACGGAGGCGAGCCTCGCGGGCACGGCCGCCGCCGGCGCCGACCTCGCACGAACCGTGCTCCAGCGCGCCGTGCTCGCCGGGTGTGTGCTCCGCGGGGCGGTGCTCGACGGCGCCGATGCGCGGATGGCGGATTTCCGGGGGGCCGATCTCACCGATGCGTTGCTGGGTGCGGCCGACCTCTCGGGCGCGAGCCTCGCCGACGCCGTCTTCACGGGCGACCCTTTCCATGCCACCACGCGGCTGAAGAATTCCTGGCGAGGAGCCACGTTCGCCGGCCACGATTTCCGCGGCCGTTCGTTCGGCGAGGAGGAGTATCACGACTGCGACCTCACCGGCACGGCCTTCGACGAGGGCGTGTTTCTTGACAGCACGTTCGAGCGGTGCCGGCTGGGCGGCGCGTCGCTCGCCGAGACGAGTCATACCCGCACCACGTTTCGCGACTGCGATCTTGCCGCCGGCTCGTTCGCCGGGGCCCTGCTCTTCCGCGTGGATTTCGCCGGGTCGGATCTCGCCCGCTGCGATCTCTCGGGCGCCGACGTCCAGTGGACGAACTTCGCAGGCCGTGATCTGCGTTCGCTCTCGCTCGCGGGCGCGGTCTTCACGCATGCCAGCTTCGACGGCGCGAACCTCGCGGAGATGAAGCTCGAAAACCTGCGGTTCAGCGACTGCTCGTTCGCCGGGGCCGACCTCACGAACTCCGATCTCCGCGGGGCGGTGATCGAGCGGTGCAGCTTCCGCGGGGCGAAAATGGCCGGCGCGGTGCTCTCGGGCTGCACCGGGGCCCACGTGAACTTCACCGCCGCCCACCTCGCCGCGGCGAAGCTCGCCCGGGCGACGCTGCCCTTCGCCGTGTTCGCCGAGGCGAACCTCACCGGCGCCGACCTCACCGGGGCGGTGGCGACGCAGTCGAATTGGCAGCGGGCGGTGGCCGTGGACGTGTCGTTTCAGTCGGCCGACCTCGCGCGGGCCGACCTCTCGCACGCCGACGTGTCGCGGTCGACGTTCGCCGCGGCCGTGCTCACGCACGCCAAACTCCACGCCGTCAGGGACGAGGCGGCCGACTGGGCCGACGCCGAGGTCACCGGCGCGATCGACACCGATGCCGTGCGGCTGGCCGCCGAGGAGTGGCAGATCCCGGACTGACGTCCTGCGGTCGCCCCACACCGGCACCACGCGGCGGCCCCGCGACGCTGCGGTCTCGATCCGAGGTGTCGCTCGACCGCTCCCCGGCGGCGACGAGACTACTCAGGGAACCATTCCGCAGAACGGATCTGCGGTGTCGCCCGACCGATCCCCGGCACATACACGGCGCTCGGGGCTCCGAGACGATCGAGCATCATCGCCTCGTCGGACAACGTCTTGGATTCGAGCAGGACGTCCGCGACGACCTGCTCGTAGTCCCCCACCGTGAACGCATATCCATAACGCTGGGCTTCGGCGACGACATACCCGGCGGCCTGCTCCCGGCTCGGAAACCCGCTCGTCACCAGGTGGTGACGAAGGACGGGATGGCCGGCGAGAAACTCGACGAATTTTTTCACACTGTGTGCCCCGACGGGCGTGGCTTCCAGTGGTCCGAGAGGAGCGAATGAGAAGTTGTCTGCGGACGATGATCCGGGTGGCATCGACGGGTCTCCTGGTTGTTATTCCGCAATGCCCATATGACCTGACGAAGTGTCGGATCGTCAAGACGCGGGCGCGGGTTCCGGTCGATGCGGCACGCTCAGGTACGTGACCGTCGGAGCTCCCAGCCGCGCGAGCAGCAGAGCCTTCTCGGCGAGTGTCGACCGGCTCGCACGCATCACGTCGCGGACGACCGCCTTGTAGTCCCCCACCGTGAACGCATATCCGAACTGCCGGGCCTTGGCGGCGACGTGTGCGGCGGCCTGCCGGCGGCTCGTAAACCGCGTGTTCACGAGTTCCCGACGCAGGGTCGGGTGGGTCGCGAGAAACTCCACGAACCGCATCGCCTGATCGACACCGACTGCAGTGGCGGCCGGAGGAGCGGCGGACTCGGAATTCAAGGTGGCTGCGAACGAGGCTGCGGACGGCATCAGCGTGTCTCCTTGTCGTGTGGCGTTGTCTTGTGGCAGGGTTTCCAATCAATGGGGGCGAGTCAGTTCCGGCAGACCGCGGCATGATAAGGCCCCGAGGTTCGGCAGAAAAACAAGATTCGTGTGTGGTCGGCACGGGCCGTCGAGCCGACATCCGCTCGCTCAGCCCAGTTCGACGCTCGCGTCGGACGTCTTCACCGTGATCTCGCCGCCCCAGGCGCACATGCACTTGCTCGAGTCGTCGAGGGCCGGCTGGCCGGCGATCGTGACGGTGGGCATGCCCGGGGACCAGGGCGTCGTGACCGGCACGCACGGCATCGGCGTGAGCACGCCCATGGAGGCGGCGGTGGCCGAGGCGACCTCCGGATTCGCCTGCGACATGCACATCCCGAACGACGGGATGTTTTCCATCGGGGCGAAGTCCATGATCGTGGCCGCCGGTGGGGATTCGGCCGTGACCGTGGGCAGGGTCACGAGCAGGCTCGAGGGCGCCGTGCCCTTCGAGCAGGTGAGCGTCGACCCCATGTTGACGAGTTTGCCGGCCATGTGTCTCTAGCCGGCGGAGACGACGACGTCGGGCGTCGTCACGGAAATCTGACCGCCGTAGGCGCACATGCACTTGCACGAGGCGGAGAGGGCGGGCTGGCCGCGGAGGAGCACCGTGGGCACGCCGGGCGTCCAGGGCGTCGTCACGGGCACGCACGGCATCGGCGTGAGCACGCCCAACGCCGCAGCCGTGGCCGCGGCGACGGTCGGATTGGCCGGCGACCGACACATGCCGAACGGCATGATGTTCATCATCGGCACGCAGTCCATGATGTTCGCTCCCGGGGGCGTCGCGGCGGTCACCGTGGGCACCACCACGACGAGGCTCGAGGGCGCCACGCCCATGGAGCACTGCAGCATCGAGCCCTGGTTGACGACGTTTGCCACCGGTGCTCCCGTCCTTCCTCGGGGGTTCACACGTTCCACGACTGCCATCTCGCAATGGCACGCTACCGCAGTCGTGGAGTGTCTTCGTGGCAGCCTGCCTCCGTCAAGTGTCTGGGCGTGCATCCATTCGCTGTCACCGCTCCCGCCTGATTGCAGCCATGCCCGGCCACAGATATAACGCAGCAGGCTCGGGGCACGTGCCGCGAGCAACCCCCCCCGAAGGCCTCGGCGATGGCAGCTCCCGTCTCCACGGCCGCATCGATCGTGCAGGGCGTGTCCGTGAACACGCCGCTGGGCGACGGGGCGTTGGCGCTCGCCCGGTTC
>RGVT01000340.1 GCA_010027105.1 Planctomycetia bacterium | reverse complement strand
TATCTTATTTATTATATGAAAAGTCAATTAACTAATTAAAGAAAATGAAAGAAAAAATAAAAAAAAATAATGATGATGACCCATTTTGAAAAAGTAAAAGAATTTAATCGTTTTTTTTCTTTAAATATACCAAAATCTCCACAGCATGATATCTTTGAAAAAAATCCAGCATTAGTTAAGCTAAAAATGGATTTAATAATAGAAGAAGTAGCTGAATTAAAAAATGCCATCATGGAACATAATTTTATGGAAGTAGCAGATGCATTGGGTGATATATTATATGTGGTTTATGGTGCAGCCATTTCTTTTGGAATCGATATTGAAAAAGTATTTTCTCTTATTCATGAATCCAATTTATCTAAATTATGTTCTAGTCAAGAAGAAGCAGAACAAACAGTCAATTGGTATAAAAAAAAATATGCAAAAGGAGAAACACCGTATGATACTCCTAATTACAAATATTGTGAAGATATCAGTAAATTTGTTGTGTTCAACGAATCTTCCGGGAAAATCTTAAAAAATGTAAATTATCATCCAGTTGACCTCTCTTTTTTATTAGAAAAAAAAGATGAATAAAAAAAAACAAAGGGAAACAATAATTAATTTTTTTTTTTAATTACATCAAATAAAAAAAAAAATCACTATACACCAATCAATACACCAACAATACACCAATAAATCTTATATTTTAAAAAATAATAAAAATAAATAAATAATAGAAAATAAAATTTATCATTTTAAAAAATAGATCCCATTTTCCAATCATAAAACAAAAGAGAGAGAGAGAGATAAAATAAAATGAATAAAAGATATCTCTCTCTCTTTCTTTCGTTTTATTTTTTTTTTTAAATAAAAAATAAAATGAGAGATATAATTAAAAAAAAAAGAAAATGACTTCTATATATGGAACAGACCCAAGTTTAGATTATCAATTTATTTATCCTTCTGAAGTATTAGGAAAAAAAAAACAATGTATAAATTATACAGAAAACAGTCTTATGTGGTATCTAGAATCATTTCATCCGAAATTTGCATATATAGTGAAAATCGCTCAATTAGATAAATTGTTGGATTATGAAAATTCGTTTTTTACGTTGTTTTTGCCTCCAGAAACAACATTAGAAGAAGACAAAATATTTAATATAGATATTCATGATGCAAAAAGACTGGTGAAATATCACCTGATGACTGGAATCATTCCACGAGATTTATTATTTACTTCCCTTTATCAAGAGTTAAACACGACAATAAAAGGTGAAAAAATTATAGCGATCCAACAAGGACCCGGAACGATCCTATTCAATCATAAAAGTTATTTGTTGCAAGAGAGACATCATCATATAACGCCAATGAATGGTATTATTCATTATATTAGCGAACCTCTATACCATTTTTAAAAATTATTCATCGTTATATATCCATTCATATATCCATTCATATATTTTTATCCATATATTTTTATCCATATATTTTTATCCATATATTTTTATCCATATATTTTTATCCATATATTTTTATCCATATATTTTTATCCATATACCCAACCATCAATATATTATATGTTGAAAAAAAATATCATTATTATTATACTATTATATTATTATATGAATAATAATAATAATTAAATAATATTAAACAATAAAAAAAAAATTGTTAACTTCTTATATTCTCTTTATAAATAGAGAAACCAAAAAAAGTTTTTTTGAAAAATAATACAAACATATCTAATTTCATTAATACACAAATGAATGACCATTTCTTGTTCTAATGAAATTAGATATGATTCTATCTTATCTTCTTTGTCTCTTAAAAATATTGCTATCTATCCCTTCTTCCTATTCCACGTCTATTTATATTCCTATTTATCCTCTTATATTGACAACAACAGATTCTTCTTTCTCCACTACCTTTTTTTTTATGAATGAGCCAATGTTAATTTTCAAGGCATTGGAGAGAGAGACGATGGGAAACCGGGTGTGGCAGTTTCAAGGGTCCGGTTTCGCCGACGAAAATGATGTAGAAATCACTTTTATCATCTTGATTCCGTATTCTATTTCATTTGAAACGCCTTTATCGGGAATCATTACCACATCCTCAATGTCCTACGCTCTCAATGCTTATCCCATAAAGAGTATCGTATCTATAGATCGTGCGGAAACAATCAGACGATATTCAAGATCCGCATCCATCTTTTTTTGAAAAATATTAAATCCAAAATTTAAATAGTGGTTTTTCAAAAAGATGGATGTACAAGTTGTGAAAATTCAGGTTAATTTTCGTACTTTGAAACATGTCTTGATAATTGCTGTGTTATTAACAACTTGGAATAAAATAAATATTGCACTGTACTATCTTTGCATAATGATCGTGAGTTCCCTAATTTATACAAATAGTATACAAATTGCATGATATGAGGTGGTCTGCAAAAATGGCTGAACCTATATATATATATATATATAT
>RGVT01000339.1 GCA_010027105.1 Planctomycetia bacterium | reverse complement strand
GGGTCTTGGTACTTACTCGACTTCAGGTACGACACTTAGTCGCCAGCAAGTCTTTGAGTCAAGCAATAGTGGTGCGTTAGTTAATTGGGGTGCCGGAACCAAGGATGTGTTTTGTGGCTGGCCCTCTGCCGCTACTTATGGCGGGGTTCCGAGTGCCGATAACAGCAGTATTGGTACGGATCTATCAGGATGGTCAGCTTTCCAAGCATCACTACAGAATGGCGTGAATGGCGATGTAGCTTATGGGAACAATAGTACGAATGGGATTGTTAGTACGTACAGCTTGGTTTACACAATAAGTAGTGCATATGCTGGCGGCGTATTAGCACCTAATAGTGATATACATTTTGTTCCTTTTGGCGCAGACAGAGGTCAAAAAATATCCTCCTCTGGTGTAGTTACTACTTACTCTTTAGTTTATACAGCGAGTCTTGCATACTGGGGCGGTGTATTGGCCGCTAACGGTGATATACATTTTATTCCTTATAATGCAAACAGAGGACAAAAAATATCTGCTGCTGGTGTAGTTTCTACTTATTCACTTGTTTATACAACAACCAATGCATACTCTGGCGGTGTATTAGCCCCTAACGGAGATATACATTTTGTTCCTCAAAGCGCAAACAGAGGCCAAAAAATCTCTGCTGCTGGCGTGGTTTCTACCTATTCACTTGTTTATACAGCAAGTGATGCATACTTTGGAGGTGTATTAGCACCTAACGGTGACATATATTTTGTTCCTCATGTTGCTGCGGTAGGACAAAAAATATCCGTTTCGGGAGTTGTAAGCACTTATTCGTTGGTTTATACGGGCGCAAGTGGCTTATATAAAGGAGGGGTGTTGGCCCCCAATGGTGATATACATTTTGTTCCTTATAGTGCAAACAGGGGGCAAAAAATCTCTTCTGCTGGTGTAGTTTCTACTTATTCATTAGTTTATACAGCAGGTGGTGCATACACTGGAGGAGTGCTAACACCTAACGGTGATCTGCATTTTGTTCCTTATGGCGCACTCGTAGGGCAAAAAATATCATCCACTAGTGTGGTTAGTACTTATCCACTTGTTTATACAACGCCAGACGCATATCAAGGCGGTGTACTAGCCCCAGATGGGTCAATAACATTTATTCCTTCTAACGCAGCAGTAGGCCAAAAAATCTCCACCAATCCCGGCGCACCATTAGGTTTAGGTGTGTGTCTTAGTTCGTTCCTTAATAAGTTCTAGCCATGACATTTGTTGTCCGTGATCGTATCAAAGTAACGTCTACCTCAACGGGTACGGGAACCTTTACGCTTGGGCTAGCGGTGCTTGGCTATCAAGACTTCACGCCTATTGGCAACGGCAACCAGACGTACTACACCATCACCAACAACATTGATTGGGAAGTTGGGATTGGCACTTACACTTCATCGGGTACGACACTCAGCCGCGATCAGGTGCTAGCCTCATCCAACAGCGGTGCCTTAGTGAACTGGGGCGCGGGGCAAAAGGCAGTCTTCGTACCCTTCCCTGCCCTGTCAGCCCAAGGATCGGCACCGACAGGGGACAACAGCAGCATTGGCACGGATCAAGTAGCGTTCCAGAACTTCCAGAGGAATCTGTACAAGAGCGTGAATGGTGGCGTGGCGTTCAACAACAACGGCACGAATGGGATGGGGAGTACTTATTCACTGGTTTATACAACAAGTGCTGCATACTGGGGCGGTGTATTAGCACCTAATGGTGACATACATTTTGTTCCTTATTATGCAGAAGTAGGGCAAAAAATATCCTCTGCTGGTGTAGTTTCTACTTATTCATTGGTTTATACAACAATTCTTGCATACATTGGTGGCGTATTAGCACCTAATGGTGATATACATTTTGTTCCTTATGTTGCAAACAGGGGGCAAAAAATATCCTCTGCTGGCGTGGTTTCCACTTATTCACTTGTTTATACAACAAGTCAAGCATACGCTGGCGGTGTATTAGCCCCTAATGGTGATATACATTTCGTTCCTAATTATGCAAACAGAGGCCAAAAAATATCCTCTGCCGGTGTTGTGTCTACTTATTCGCTTGTTTATACAAAAAACTTTGCATACCAAGGCGGTGTATTGGCCCCTAATGGTGACATACATTTTGTCCCTGCTGACGCAGCAGTAGGCCAAAAAATATCCTCTGCTGGCGTGGTTTCCACTTATTCACTTGTTTATACAGCAAGTGTTGCATACTATGGCGGAGTACTAGCTCCTAACGGTGATATACATTTTGTTCCTCATTTTGCAAACAGAGGACAAAAAATATCGTCTGCTGGCGTAGTTTCTACTTACTCATTAGTTTATACAACAAACAATGCATACGGTGGCGGTGTATTAGCCCCTAATGGGGACATCTATTTTGTTCCTTTTAGTGCAGCAGTAGGCCAAAAAATATCCTCTGCTGGTGTAGTTTCTACTTATTCACTTGTTTATACAACAAC
>RGVT01000338.1 GCA_010027105.1 Planctomycetia bacterium | reverse complement strand
CTGCATCGGCGAGGTGGGAGTGGAAAAATGTCGACTTGCCCGCGCCGTTCGACCCGGCGAGTGCCACCACGACGGGCCTGGCGTCGAGAAGGGATCGCCAATCCATCCGACCCCTACCTCGCGGCGACAAACTCGCGGTTGACGAATCGCCCGCGGGTGCGGATACCGTCTTCGTCGATCCTCACCAGCATTCCCGTCTCGTCCGGGCAGGGTTCGAAATGCGGAAATGGACGAGACTCGAGATAGCCGCGAACACGGGCGCGGCCGACAGCGGTGTCCGCGGACTGGATGCTCTCGGCCAACGACCGCGCCGTTCCCGATCGCTGCAGTGCCAGGGCTCGGTCGCCGCGGAGTAGCGGTTCGATCGATTTGCCGAGACGGGCCCAGTATTCGACCTGACCGGCGATGGATCGCCGAGCCACAGCCCCAACTGTGCGGGCCTGGAGAACCAGGTCGTCGCTGAGCTTCACAGGCTGACTCATGTCGAAATGGTAGCATTTTGCCACCAGCAGTCAAGGCACTCCACCAGATCGTGCCACTGTCCCGTCGCCTGGCTGGTGACGGCGCTGCTCCTGACCGCGGGCGGCGGGGTGATCCATCCCGTCTACGTCGCCATCGAAGGCAACGTGGGCCTGCTGGCCACGCTCGCGCTGGCGGCGGCCTGGCCCGGCCGCTGACACCCCCGACGGCGGGGTTTTCCTGAGGGGAAATCGCTACAAACCCCGGGCGCAACTCTTGGAATCCAATTTATTGCGTAAAACCGATCTGCGTACTATGCTCGTGGCACATCTGGGGTGGGCAACACTGAGCGTCCGGCTTCTCCCGCGCGGAGATCGCTCGTGGCCTCGATTCGCACCGTTGGGTTCCGTGCGTGGCCGCTTTCGCTGCTGGCGATCGCGGTCCTGCACGCTCTCTGCTGTGGACCCCCGCCCGCGTCGGCCGCGCCCTACACGTGGAGCGGCGCGTCGGGCGCGACCTGGGACGTGAACGCCACCAACTGGACGGGCGCGTCGGGCACGCCGTGGAGTTCCACGAGCGGGAGCACGAACACCGCCACGTTCACCCTGACGACCGGCAGCGCCGTCGTGAACGGGCAGGTCTACACCAACGCCCTCAATTACACCGCCGCGTCGTCCGGCACGTTCCTGCTCACCGGGGGCACGATCTCGCTCGCCGGAGGCACGTCGGCCCAGATCATCAACAACCTGGCTGCCGGAACCACGAGTGCGGCGAACACGCTGACGATCGCGAGCACGATCACGAGCGCCACCAACTTCTTCATCGGCGGCTACGGCACGACGATCCTCTCCGGCAGCAACGCCCTCTCCGGCACGGTCACCATGGGGAGCGGGTCGAGCACGGTATTGAATCCCGAGGTGCGGATCACGAATTCCAATGCCCTCGACGGGGCGTCGGCGGTGTTCCTCAACGGAAGCGGCACCGCCAACAGCGGCCAAGGGCAAACGCTCACGCTCGGCAATGGCGTGACGATCACGGGCAAGACGCTCAGCGGAGCCGCCTTGAACGGCACCAGATTTTCACTCCAGGTCGCCACGGGCAACTCCGGCACGTGGAACGGCAACATCACGGCGAGTGCGATCAACCTGTACGCGAATGGTGCACTCACGATCGGCACGGGCACCGATACGTCGGTCTCCATCGGTACGCTCCGCGGCAGCGGTACAGGCGTGATAAATTCGGCGATCACGAATAGTTTCACCAAGACGGACGCCGGCACGTGGATCATCAACAGCACGAGCAACGCGTTCACTGCTGCGCCGCAAATCAGCACAGGCGTCGTCCAGATCGCCTCGATCGCCAACGGCGGCGTGGCGTCGCCGCTGGGAAGCGGGTCCACGATCAACATCGGGCAGAATCAGGCGGGGAGTGGCGGCTGGGGAACCCTGCGGTTCACCGGATCCTCAGGCGGCTCCACGAACCGCACGATGTGGATCCAAACTGGGACCCTCGGCGGCGGGGCGGTCATCGACAGCGCCGTCGTCGGCCAGACCCTCACTCTCTCCGGCACGGTCACGACGTCGTCGACCAACGCCGGATATCTGCAACTCACCGGGTCGGGCAACGGCCTCCTCAGCGGCACGATCACGCCGTCGTCGACCAATGCGCTGAGCTTCGAGAAGCAGGGCTCCGGCACCTGGACGCTGTCCGCCAGCAACAACTACTCCGGCACCTCGACGATCACGGCCGGCGTGCTCGTGCTGAACAACGCCAACGCCCTCGGCAGCGCCGCGGGCACGCTCGTGGCCGCCGGCGGCACGCTCGATCTCGGCGGCAACGCGGTCACCCGCACCGGCACGATCCAGTTCACCGGCGGCACGGTGCAAAACGGCACGCTCTCCAACAGCACCGTCGCGTTCGACGGTCGCAGCGGCACGGTGTCGGCCGGCCTCGCCGGCTCCGCCGGCCTCACGAAGTCGACCACCGGCCTGCTCACGCTCTCCGGCTCCAACACCTA
>RGVT01000337.1 GCA_010027105.1 Planctomycetia bacterium | reverse complement strand
GCGGCATCGGCGAGATCTCGATCCCGGAAAACGAGCCGGGCAGCTCGATCATGCCGGGCAAGGTGAACCCCACGCAGTGCGAGGCGATGACGATGGTCTGCGCCCAGGTGTTCGGCAACGACGCCGCCGTGGCCTTCGCCGGCAGTCAGGGCAACTTCCAGCTCAACGTCTACAAGCCGGTGATGATCCACAACGTGCTCGAGAGTGCGAGCCTCGTCGCCGACGCCTGCGACTCGCTGCGCATCCACTGCGCCGAGGGGATCGAGCCCAATCTCGCCCGGATCAAGCACCACCTCGATGACTCGCTGATGCTCGTGACCGCCCTCAACACGCACATCGGCTACGAGAAGGCGGCCAAGATCGCCAAGAAGGCCCACGTCGAGGGCACGAGCCTGAAAGCCGCCGCCGTAGCCCTCGGCTACGTCACGCCGGAGCAATACGACCAGTGGGTCGTGCCCGTCGAAATGACCCGCCCCCTGGCGACGTGAGGTGTGATGGGTTTCGGCCTGTCGCGCATTTGCTCACCACCCGCATTCGGAGCCGGCGGTAGGCATGCTCGACTCCGGTCGTGTTGAGAGTACTGAACTCGTGGGTTTTGATCAGGGATCTATGGTCCTCAACGACTCCCTTCGTCTGCGCGTGCCCACCGACCGTCTCCGCCGAAAGTTCTTATCGTTTATGAGAAGGGGGAGGCTTCGGGCCATCCGTGTCCCTCGAGCCGGCTTTAGCGACCAGCGAAGCCATGGATGGCGCTCGCTGTCGCGCCACGGCATCCCTTCGGGCCTGCCGCGGCTTACGCGACGGCCGGCCGGATGCCGGCCGCCGCCCGGCCGGGCACACCTTGGCTGTGCCCACGCCGGGCCAAGGCGGCAGGGGCCAGGGATGGCCCTGCCGCCGTGAAACTAGATGGCGGCCGCGGCGGTTTCGCCGGTGCGGATCCGGATCACGTCGGCGAGGTTCGTGACGAAGATCTTGCCGTCGCCGACCTGGCCGGTGCGGGCGGTGGTCATGATCTTGCTGATCACGTTCTGGGCCTCGTCGTCGCCCACCACCACCTCGATCTTCACCTTGGGCAGGAAGTCGACGGAGTATTCGGCGCCGCGGTAGGTCTCGGTGTGGCCCTTCTGGCGGCCGAAGCCGCGGACTTCGGTCACGGTCATGCCCTTGACGCCGAGGGCGTTGAGGGCGTCTTTCACCTCTTCCAACTTGAAGTGGCGGATGATGGCTTCGATCTTCTTCATGGCTTGGTTCTCCACAGTGAGGTCGTCGGGACGGTGACGGGCCGGTCGCGGTGACCTGCCGACGAGGAGTGAAGGTGCACATGCCGTGCCAAAACCAGAGGGCTCGTTTTGGCGGGCTTTGTTTGGCTCTGGTCGGCACGGGTGTCGCGCCGGTGTCGCGCCCAACGTGGCTCCTGCCCGATCGGCCAATCACGGTTGGGCGGGATTCGTGGTATTTTTCAGTCTTCGACGGCTGTCGCGCCGCCGAGGCGCCGTGTTGCACGAAGGAGTCGTGAATGCCCCGGTTCAGCCAAGGCCAGCTTGCCCGTTTTTCGCGTCGGACGTTCACCGCCCTGGCCGCCGGAGCGGTGTCCAGCGCGGCCGCACCGGCCTTCGCCCGCGCCCGGCGCGTGGGCGGCGAGACGATCGTCGGCGAGGGGGCCCACACGTTTCGCGTCCGGCACAACTTTCCGCAGCTGCCGGAAAAATACGCCTGGCAGACCACGCACGGCGTCGCCGTCGACGGGGCCGGCAACCTGTATGTCATCCACGAGGGCCAGAGGGGCAAGAAGGATCACCCGGCGATCTTCGTGTTCGATCCGGCGGGAAAGTTCATCCGGGCGTTCGGCAGCGAGTTCCAGGGGGGCGGCCACGGGATCGAGGTGCGGCAGGAGGGCGGGGAGGAGTTTCTCTACGTCTGCGGCTACCAGGGCGTGAAGGCGTTCGCGAAGCTGACGCCGCAGGGGGAGATCGTCTGGTTTCGCAAGGCCCCGATGGAGTCGGGGGCCTACGCGGCCGGCGAGGACGTCTCCACGAAGCCCTCGTGGAACCGGCAGGGCTTCCTCCCCACGAACTTCGCCTTCCTCGACGACGGCGGCTTCCTGCTCGCCGACGGCTACGGCACGTTCAAGATTCACCGCTACGACGAGGAGGCGAAGTGGGTGGGTTGCTTCGGCGGCGAGGGCAAGGGGGAGGGCACGTTCAACACGCCGCACGGCATCTGGATCGACCGCCGCCCCGCGGCCGACGGCTCGGCCCGCGAGCCCACGATCGTGATCTGCGACCGGGCCCACAACACCCTGCAGACGTTCACGCTCGACGGCGTCTACCAGGAGACGATCACCGGCTTCGGGCTGCCTGCGAATCTCGACACTTGGCGGGGAATGATGGTGGTGCCCGAACTCAAGGCCTGCGTCACGCTGCTGGATGAAAACAATCAGCCGGTCGTGCGGCTCGGCCGGGCCGTCGAGCGGCTCGACGCGATCAAGA
>RGVT01000336.1 GCA_010027105.1 Planctomycetia bacterium | reverse complement strand
CCCTTCGCACTCGAACGGCTCTCCGTGATCTTTGGCGCCGACGGCCGCATCGCTCGCATCCGCTACGTGCTCCCGCGACACAAGGCGGCCAACTGGGTCGGCCCGGGGCGGAAGCGAAAGTCGACGCAGCCTGGGGCCAGCGGAGTCATCGAGCTCTCGCCGTTTGAGTTCTTGGACCGGCTCGCCGATCTCATCCCGCAGCCGCGGAGGCACCGGCACAGGTATCACGGCGTCTTCGCGCCGAACCACCCGCTGCGGCCGGCCGTCACGGCGCTGGCCGTCGGCAACATCGGCAAGCGGCGCGATGCCACGAACAACGCCCACGCCGGGCACGACGATGAGGATTGCTGCGGCACCCATGCAAAGCTCCGCTCGCACGACACGTCACGGATTGCGTGGGCCAAGCTGATGGCGCGGGTGGGGGAGGAGTTTCCCCTGGAGTGCCCGGCGTGTGGCGGCGACATCCGGCTCATCTCGTTCATCACGGAGCCGGAGGAGACGGCCGGCAGGAGCCGGCCCACTTCGAAGTGAGAGGTTCGCAAGCGGGAGAAGGCCAGGATGGCTTCACCCGCGTAAAGCAGCACCGCCGCCGATCTCGCCCGCTCGCGGGCCGCCCACCGACTGGGGCGAACTCGTGTAGCTCCACGACGATCGCGACGTTTTCCAATCGTCACCCGACGAGCTGCCCGCGATCGACATCCACTCGCTGTGAGGCGGGCGTCGCCAACCGGCTGATACCCGGATTCGGAGAAGGTTTGCGCCGAGCGTGAAAAACAGACCAGCGACGACCGGCCCGGCACGCACCCGTCAGCGACCAGCCTGGGCCCACATGCAACTCACCGACCGGACAACGGTTGCGAAAGTGCCATTGGCCGGGCTATTCCCATCAAGCGGCATCAAGGACTGCACCAACAAGGGCTATAAGTCGGCCCGGATCATCGACGAGGGGGTGCTCGGCGCCGTCATGGCGACGCTTTTTACCGACGACTTCATCGCCGACCTCACGGCCGACGTGAACAAGAGGCTGGCGTGGATCGCCCGGCAGCCGATTCCATCGACGAAGAAACTCGAGCAGGAGATCGCCAACGAGGATCGACAGCTGAAGCGACTGACTGATCGGCTCGACAAGGCGGACGTCACGCACCTCGACGCCGTGATTGCCAAGGCCGAAGAGATGGGCCGGCAGCTTGCAGCCAAGCGGGAGCGGCTCAAGGAACTCCAGCGAGCCGGGCGGCGGCCGAACGTGAAGAGTGTCAAGGAAAAGGAAGTCGTCGCCGCGCTCGAGAAAATGCGTGAACTGCTTCAGGGCGATGTGAGCGTGGCGGCCCAGGTGCTCAAGGCCCTCGTGGGCGACGTCATCATCGAGAAGCGTCAGGTCGAGGGAAAGGACAAGCCGCAGATGGTCGCCCGGTTCTCGATCAACGCGGTGCCGGCCTTGGCGGTGCTCGAGCGTGGAAGGCCGACGGATCACGACGACGTTCCCGTCCCGGTCTGGGATTTGCTTCACTCAAGCCCGGGCGCTGACCCGGCATCGACGGCTGGCCCGGTCGAGGCGATCGTTCCGCTCACCTACGACCG
This sequence comes from Planctomycetia bacterium, assembly GCA_010027105.1. Taxonomy (GTDB): domain Bacteria; phylum Planctomycetota; class Planctomycetia; order Pirellulales; family UBA1268; genus RGVT01. The sequence continues at coordinate 912 of RGVT01000336.1, read as the reverse complement.
CAGTGCGGCCGCACGCAAAGCAGCCAATAAACGCGATGGAGCCGCATAAGCAGTGGAGGTAAAGTCGTGCATTCGGGATGCCATGGCCGTCTCGGCCGTGGTACTCCCGGGCACGCGACGCTGTATCGGCTAGAAGGCAGATGAATCGAGACGATACAATGTCACCTGTTGAACGATAGGAGCATCTGCATGGCGACTGCCGATACCTACCCTCACGTCATCCTTAACGCCGACGGCGCAGCCTGCATCGAAGGCACCCGCTACACCGTCAAGCACATCGCGGCGGAACAGTATTTTTACGGGTGGTCAGCGGAAGAGATCCTGCGACAGCATCCGGATCTGCGGCCGGCCGAGGTCTATGCAGCTCTTGCCTACTTCCATGACCACCACGACACCATTGTGGCTGCGATCGAAGCGGGGAGAACACAGGCCGAACGGGCCCGCAGCTCGGAACCGCTCTCGCGTGATGAGTTGCTGCGGCGTCGCGCTGCAGCGAATGGCCGCTGAGGGTAATCCGCCCAATGCCGCTGGCCGTTTACATGGATGTGCATGTGCCAGCGGCTGTTACCGAGGGTCTCCGCCGCAAGTTGCTCGATGTCCGAACTGCCCAAGCCGACGCGTCGGAGCGGCTATCCGACGACGATTTACTGATGCGAGCGACGGCCCTTGGCTGCGTACTGCTGACGCAGGATGCTGATTTCCTGGAGATCACGGCACGGTGGCAGCAGCAAGGCATTGCGTTCAGCGGGGTACTCTTCGCGCCGCAAGGTATGCCAATCGGCAGAATGATTGAGGATGCCGAACTCTGTCTCGCTGCCTTGGCTGCAGACGAGTTCCGAAACCGTCTCGTTCATCTGCCGCTGCGATAGCCGTTGGATGCCGTCGGCGGCAGATGATCCAACCGTCACCATG
>RGVT01000335.1 GCA_010027105.1 Planctomycetia bacterium | reverse complement strand
TCGTCGCCGTGTCGTCGTCCACGATCGTGCCGGTCGCGGCCGACCTCGCCAGCGTGGCGTTCGTCGGCGTGGAGAGCCTCACGGTGAACGTCTCGTTCGGCTCCGCGGTCGCGTCGCGGGTGACGAGCACGGCGACGGTCTTCTGCGTCTCGCCCGGGGCGAACGTGAGCGTGCCCGACGCCGCGGTGTAATCGCTGCCCGCGAGCGCCGTGCCGTCGGCGGTCGCGTATTGCACCGTCACCGGCGTGGTGGCCGGGGCCGACAGCGAGACGGTGAACGTCGCCGGCGTCGTCGTGATCGTGCCACCCGTGCCCGACACCGCCGGGAACTGGAACTGCACCGCCTTGAGCGGATCGACCTTCGCCGTGTTCACGGTCCTCCAGTCGTCGGCGAGGATGCCGCCGGTGTCGCCGGAGTTGGGGTTCCACGACCAGTACGTCCAGCTGATCCCCTGCTGGCCCGCCGTGAGATCGATCGAGCCGTTGCCGTCGAGGTCGCCCTTGAGGTAGTTCACCATCCTCGAATACCACGCCTGGTCGCCGGCGGTGGCGAGCTTGCTGCCGAACTCCCCGAGCAGGACGGGCGCCGTGCCGGTGCGGAACAGGGAGCCCCAATACTTGTCCCAGACGGCCGGCAGGTTGGCCGGATAGGCCGGGTCGCTGAAGTAGGGCTGGGCGTAGACGCTCGCCGGATAGTCGTGCGCCGAGTAGACGAGCCGACCCGCGACGTTCAGTCGCACCGGCGCGGCGGCGGCGTTCGACAGGTTGCCTCCCCACCAGTAGCTGCCCGCCGCGGTGGTCTCGATGCCCTCCACGATCACCAGCAGGTTCGGGTTGGCGGCGAGCACCGCGTTTCCACCCCGTTCGGCGGCCAGCCGCCAGTCGTTGGGGCCGCCGTCGCCCCACGTCGCCGCGCCGTGCGGCTCGTTGTGGAGGTCGATGCCGACGACGGTGGCGTTGCCCGCGTAGCGGCCGGCCAGCATCGAGAGATTCCTGATCCACGTGCTCTCGGGATACGCGGCCGTGTACCACAGGCCCGAGGCGTTCGCGCTGTTGCCGGCGTCGGAGCGATGGTGGTCGAGCAGGATCCGCATGCCGATCTGGCCGGCGTAGGCGACGATCTTGTCCATGATCGCGAGGCCGCCGAGGCCCTGCAGGTCGGCGTTCTTCGAGAAGTCGATGCCGTTCGGCGTGCTGGCCGCGTCGAACAGTTGATCGGAGTACGGCAGGCGGATCGTGTTGAAGCCGAGCGACTTCATCTGATCCATCATCTCCCGGTAGCCCCGGGCCCACAGCCCGTGCGGGGCGAAGTTGGACGTCTCGAATCCGAACCAGTTCACCCCCGCGATCCGCACGGTGTTGTTGGCCGCATCGAGGATCTGGTTGCCGGACGTGCGCAGGGAGCCGGCCGCCGGGGCCGCCTGGGGCGTCCCCTCGACGACGGAAACGTCGCCGATCGTGATCGTCGGCAGGGCGGCCGGCGGGGCCACCGGCGGCGTCACGGGATTGACCGCCCCCGCGATGGCCGGATCGCTGCCGTAGTCGCCCCAGGCCAGGCTGAAGCCCCCGGCAGGCTGTGTCGGCAGCCCGGAATGATTCACCGACTGCTGGCCCGCGGGCCCAGGATTGTCGCGATTGATCGACCACATGCCGATCATGCCCAGCCCCTTCGCCCGGGCGAAGATCTCGAGGCGGTCGGCGTCCTGGAGCGTGAACACCTCGCTGGCGACGTCGTTGACGCCGAGCATCGGCGTGACGCCGAGCTGGTTCCAGCCGAAGGTCTGCCCCTGGGCGGAGAACAGCGTCGTCATCTGGGCGAACGTGGCGTTGGCGGCGTCGATGGCGTACTCACCCATCGACTTGGCCTGCGGCGGGGCGGCCGTGTCGCCGTAGTCCATCGCCATCACGTTGACGCCGTCCACCTTCACGCCGGCCACGAGGGCGGCCCTGACCACGTTCACCCCGTCGGCCGTGAGACCCTGCGGCAGCACCGGCAGCGTGAGCCACACGCCGAGGTTCGGCCGGGTCTTCTGCACGAGTGCGATGGCGTCCATCTGGAGCTTGATCGTGGCCGGCTCGGCGACCGCGGCCCCCTCGATGTCGAAATCGACCTTCGTGAGCTTGAGCGTGTCGACCATCGCGCCGTACGCCGTCGCCAGAGCCGCCGTGCCGAGGCCCTTCTGGGCGTAGTACTGCGCCAACGACTGTCCGGCGGCGCCTCCCAGGGAGACCATCACGTCGCCGCCGGCCGCCCGCAGGGCGTTGATCTCGCCGCGGATCGCCGCGGCCTGCTCGTTGGTGCTGTCGAGCGTGAGCACGTCGTAGCCGCCCCAGGCCAGCTTGCCGCTCGGGCTCGCCTGCATGAAGCCGAGGGTGAACAGGCCGACGCCGTACTTCCGTGCGAGGCCGTCGAGGTCGGGCACGGGATAGAGCCCCATGTCGACGTAGGGCGCGAAGAACTGTTCCTTCCACAGGTCGGCCGAGACAGGCG
>RGVT01000334.1 GCA_010027105.1 Planctomycetia bacterium | reverse complement strand
TAGGCGAGCCCCTCGTTGCTGCGGACCTGCTGCATGAGCCGGCTGGTGAATCCGCCGGCGCCCAGGATGTCGTTGAGGAGCAAAAGCGGGATCGCGTCGGGGTCGTCCCGCACGATCGAGCGGCAGCCCATCACGACCTTGCCCTGCGGGATCTTCTTGGGCACGTGGTAGAGGCCCGGCGTGAGGACGGCGTCGGGCTTGGCGGGGTCGGGCACGGCCGCCCCGCGGTCCCAGCCCGCGAAGGCCTGCTGGAGCGCGGCGAGCATCTCCCGCTCCTCGAAGTCTCCCGACACGGCGACGATGGCGTTGCCCGGATGGAAGATCCGGGCGTGCATCGCCGCGAGGCGGTCCCTCGTGATCGCCGCCACGGTCGTGGCCGTCGGCTCGGCCGACTCGAAGTGGTCGGTGCCGTAGACCAGCCGCTTCCACTCGCGGCCGAGGATCGAGGCGGCGTCGTCGTTGCGCTGCTTGAGGGTCTCGAGCAGGCGGGCCTTGGCCGTCTCGAGCCGCCCGGCGTCGAAGGCCGGGGTGCGGAGCATGTCGAGGAAGAGCCGCAGGCTCTCGTCGAAGTTGCTCTTCAGGCAGTTCATCGTCGCGGTGGTGAAGGTCTCGTTGGCGGTCACGGCCGACTCCGTCGCCAGGAAGTCGAGCGTCTCGTCCAACTCGGCCGGCGACCTGCCCGCCGTGCCCCCCTCGCGGGTCATGCGGGCGGTCAGCGCCGCGAGTCCCGGCACGTCGGCCGGGTCGAGCGAGGCCCCGCCCTTGAACGTGATCGAGAGGTTGACGAGCGGAAACTCGTGGGTCGGCGCGAGGTAGACCACCGTGCCGTCGGGCAGCGTGCGGCGGTAGGTCGCCGCCTCGGGCGGCTCGAAGGCGAGCGGTCCGAACGTGATCTGCTCCGGCCGGGCGGGGAGCGCCGCTGCGGGTCCGGGGGCCGCCGGCGCGGGGGCGGAGGCCGCCGGCGCGGCCGCCGGCCCGGGGCGCGGGGACGCCAGGAGCACGAGGGCGATCGCGCCGATCGCCAGGAACGTTCCGAGGGCCCGCAGGTTCATGGGTGGGTTCCCGTCATTTCGGCGTGCGGCGGTAGGTGGCGACGCTGCGATTGGCGTCCTTGAAGTAGCGGGTGGCGACGCGGCGGATGTCGGCGGCCGTCACGGCCTCGTACTTCGCCGGCGATTCGTTGATCTCCTTCCAGTCGAGCAGCACCTCGTTGAAGGCGAGCTGGACGAGGAGCGACATGTTGTTCTCGAGCTTGCGGTAATTCTGCGCGGCCACGCGGTTCTTGACCTTCCGCAGCTCCCGCTCCGGCACGTCCTCGCGTTGGAGCCGCGCCAGCTCCTCGTACCAGGCCGCCTCGAGGGCCTCGGGCGTGGCGGCGCCGCGGGCCTCGGCGGAGACCGCGAACAGGCCGGCGTACTTCCGGGTGTCGGAGGATGCCCGCGCCGACGCCGCGATCCCGCGGCCCTCGACCAGCCCCTGGTAGAGCCGGCCGGTCCGCTCGTTGAGCAGCTCGGCCAGCATGTCGAGCGGGTAGCTGTCGACGTGGCCCGCCGCGACCGTGTGGTAGCGGATCTCCACCGCCGGCGGCACGTCGTCGACCGCGTTCATCCGCTGTTCGGCGAGCTGCTCGACCTCGAGCGTCACGACCGGCGGCGGCCGGCGGGTGCCCGGATCGAGCCGGGAGAAATACCGGCGGATGAGGGTGCGGGCCTCGGCGGCGTCGAAGTCACCCACGACGATGCCCACCAGGTTGCCGGGCCGGTAGTAGACGTTCCAGTAGTCGAGCGCCTGCTCGAAGGTGTAGCTGTTGAGGTCGCTCGGCCAGCCGATCACCGGCCAGGCGTAGCCGCTCGCGGCCCAGAAGAGCGCGTCGAACTGCTCCTCGAACCGCCCGGTCGGCGTGCTCTCGGTCCGCAGTCGCCGCTCCTCGTGGACGACGTCGCGTTCCGAATAAAACTCGCGAAACACGCTGTCGTGGAGCCGGTCGCTCTCCATCCAGGCCCAGAGTTCGAGCTTGTTGGACGGCACCGTGATGAAGTAGCAGGTGAGGTCGTAGGTGGTGAAGGCGTTCATGCCGCTGCCGCCCGCCTTGGTGTAGACCTGGTCGAACTCGTCCTTGACGATCGTGGCGGCGGCCGCCCCGCCCTCGCCGCGGCCCTGCTGGGCCCGGATGAGCGCGTCGAGCCGGCCGCGGAGCACGCGGAGTTCCTGCGTGTCGTTGGCCGGATTCCAGGGGTCGTCGATCTCCCCCTTGAAGAAGCGGTCGTACTGCCGCGTCCACACGATCCGGTTGATCTCGTCGCGGACCGCCTTCTGCTCGGCCCGGTAGCGGGCGTCGCGCTCGGGGTCGCGGGTGCCGATCGTGCCGGTGCCCTTGAACATCATGTGTTCGAAGAAGTGGCTGATGCCGGTGATCCCGGGCCGCTCGTTGACGCTCCCCACCCGGGCCACCCAGCCGGCGCTGACGACGTTGGGCTGGTCGCTCCGCGGCACGAGCAG
>RGVT01000333.1 GCA_010027105.1 Planctomycetia bacterium | reverse complement strand
GGGTTCGTGGCGCTCGTGGCGTTCATCGTCTATTTCTGGAGCCAGCACCTCCACGGCACGAGCGGCTGGCTCGAGGTGATGCTCTTCCTCGCGGGGCTCGTCTGCCTCGCGGCCGAGATCTTCGTGCTGCCCGGCTTCGGCGTGCTCGGCCTCGGCGGCGGGCTGCTCGTGATCGCGTCGCTGGTGCTCGCGAGCCAGTCGTTCGTGCTGCCGACCAACGACTACCAGATCCGCCACCTGCAGTGGTCGCTCCTCGGCATCCTCGCCGCGGCGGCGGGCGTGGCGGTGGTGGGCATGCTCCTGCGGCGCTGGCTGCCCCGCGCCCCCGTGCTGCGGCACGTGCTCCTCGAGCCGCCCTCCGCGGCCGCCGGCGACGGCGACGGGGAGGAGGTCGCGGATCTCGTCGGGCTCGAGGGGATCGCCGCCACGCGGCTGGTGCCGGCGGGCAAGGTGCGGATCGACGGCCGCCTGCACGACGTCACCACCGACGGACAGCTCGTGGAGCCGGGGGAGGCGGTGCGGGTGGTCGACGTCCGCGGCGGGCGGGTCGTGGTGCGGCCCGTGGCCGGGGCGACGGGTGCCCGATGACGGCGCTCGTGTGGGTCGTGGCGCTGTTCGTCGTCGGCCTGGCCGTGATGGTGCTCGAGGTGTTCCTGCCCTCGGGCGGGCTGCTCGGCTTCCTGAGCCTCACGGCGATCGTGGCCGCGATCGCCACCGCCTTCGCCGAGCTCGGCGCCGCGGCCGGGCTCGGCGCGCTGGCCGCGGCCACGCTCGTGGTGCCGGCGGTGCTCGGGCTGGCCTTCCGCTGGTTTCCCGAGACGCCGCTCGGCCGCCGGGTGCTGCCTCCCCCTCCCGACCCGGCCGACGTCGCGCCCTCGGCGGCACGGCGCCGCGAGCTCGAGAAGCTCGTCGGCCGCCGCGGCCGGGCCGCGAGCGAGATGCTCCCCTGGGGCGTCGTGGAGATCGACGGCGCGCGGCTCGAGGCGGTGAGTGAGGCGGGCCCGGTCGACCCCGGCACCGAGGTGGAGGCGGTGGGGCTGCAGGGCCGCGACCTCGTGGTGACGCCGGTCCGCCGGCCCGACCGCCCGCAGGCCGCGGAACCCGTGCCACCGGAGCGGGCCGCCGCCGACGGCCGGTCGGCGACGCTCGAAACGTTCGAGTTCGAGGGGCTCGACCCGCCGGCGACTTGACTCGCGGCGGCCGCCGAACAAGTCTTGGGGCGTCGCCGGGGACGCTCCTGGGACGTCCCCGCACCAGCCCCGTCGGAGGCCTCATGCCCACGTTGATCCTCCTCGGCCTCGGCGTCCTGGCCTTCGTCGTCGTGTTCGGGCTCCTGGCCCGCTACCTGCGGCTGTGGCTGCAGTCCTACGCGTCGAGCGCCGGGATCGGCCTCTTCGATCTCGTGGCGATGAGTTTCAAGAAGGTGAACCCCACGGTGATCGTGCGCAGCAAGATCATGGCGGTGCAGGCCGGGCTCGGCGACGCCTCGGGGATCACGCGGCAGGCGCTCGAGGCGCATTCTCTCGCCGGCGGCCGCGTGCCGCTGGTCGTGCAGGCGCTCATCGCGGCCAACAAGGCGAAGATCAAGGAGCTCGACTGGAAGCTCGCCACGGCGATCGACCTGGCCGGCCGCAACGTGCGCGAGGCGGTGCAGACGAGCGTCTACCCGAAGGTGATCGACTGCCCGGGCAGGAACAGCGGCCGCGAGTCGCTCGACGCGGTGGCCAAGAACGGGATCCAGCTCAAGGTCAAGGCCCGGGTCACCGTGCGCACGAACCTCAACCAGCTCATCGGCGGCGCGACGGAGGAGACGATCGTGGCCCGGGTCGGCGAGGGGATCGTGTCGGCGATCGGATCGGCCGAGCGGCACGCCGACGTGCTCGAGAACCCGGACGTGATCTCGAAGACCGTGCTCGCCCGGCGGCTCGACGCCAACACGGCGTTCGAGATCGTCTCAATCGACATCGCCGACATCGACGTGGGGGCCAACATCGGCGCCCGCCTCCAGGCCGACCAGGCCGAGGCCGACACCCGCGTGGCCCGGGCCAACGCCGAGGGCCGCCGGGCTATGGCGGTGGCGACGGAGCAGGAGATGATCGCGGGCATCGAGGAGAGCCGCGCGGCGCTCGTCGAGGCCGAAGCGGAGGTGCCCAAGGCGATCGCCGATTCGCTCGCCACCGGCAGCCTCGGCATCCTCGACTACTACAAGCTGCGAAACCTCCAGGCCGACACCGACATGCGCCGCACGATCGCCGCGGGGGGCGGGCCGGCGGCCGCCGCGACGTGACCATGAGCGTATCCTCCCCGCCGCCCGTCCTCCTCGCCGCCGCCCTCGACTGGCTGGAGGGGGTGCTGCCGGTCCTGTTCGTCGGCTTCTGGATCCTGTCGCAGGTGTTCGCGGTGTTCCGCCGCGTGGCGGGAGGGCCGGCGCGGCCCCCGGTGGTGCGAGGTTCACCCCGGCCTGCGGCGCCACGAAGGCCAGCACGGTGTTCTGCTCGTCGACGATCGCCCAGCGGGGGG
>RGVT01000332.1 GCA_010027105.1 Planctomycetia bacterium | reverse complement strand
ATAGACATATATATATATATATATATATATATGTCTATATATATATATATATATATATATACAAAAAATAGATATAAAAATATATACGAATTAAGAAAAGTCAAATATGATTATTTGTTAAATGATTTACCTAAAAAAGTAAAACATTATTATTTTTTAAAATATGAAGATCTGAGAGATGATTATGAAAATACCTTAGATAAAATATATATGCAATTTCAATGAATAAGATTACATCCAATATCATTGAATGAAAATATATTAAAATATATCAAAATAACGAAAATAAAAGGAACATACAATGAAGATTATAAAAAAAAACCTATTTTATTGAATGAAGAAGAAACAAAAGAATATATCAGACAATATATTGATAAAGAACAAGAATCCCGAATGGGATATTTTTCTTATGTAGATAAATAATGTATATTATTATACTTACTTATTTATTTATGTATATGTATATATAATAGGAATGCATAATATTTTTTTACGTATGCTATATGGTATATGGTATATGGTATATGGTATATGGTATATGGTATATGGTATATGGTATATGGTATATGGTATATGGTATTTGGTATTTGGTATTTGGTATTTGGTATATGGTATATGGTATATGGTATATGGTATATGGTATATGGTATATGGTATATGCATACAAAAATGTTCGAATATTGTTCTACACGTTACAAAATGACTTGTTTTAGATTCGTCATAAATTGTTTGCTAATCCTTATTTACATTTTCAAGAATATTTTGAATATGGTTTTTATAAATATTAGATAAATTATAATTAAAAATGGGATTTGTGGAAGGATCGGTTGTATAATAAAAAGAATAGTTATCGGATTGTGTTTTTGGATCAATAATCAAATCCCAAAAAAAATCCCCATTTAGCTGTCTTTTTTTTTCTAAATCTTCAATACTGGATAAGAAAGGACAGGTATAAGTAAATTTCGCTGGGGGAACTTCCACTGTTGCATTGTTTGCATATCCGGGATAATATGACTCATATTCTCCCATAATCAAAGCTTTATTTGCCATATGGGCCTTGTTAGAGATAGGAATATAAAGTTCATCTAATTGACTTTGTGAAGGACATCCAGAAATATAACAATGAACAGAAATGATATCAATATTGGATATATCATACACATAGTCACATGCATTACAATCTCCAAATCCTCCATTTTGACAGAAATCAGTAGGAGACATGACAAGATGATTCGAGTCTTGACTTTTAATATATGCAGAAATTTCTTCTAACCATTCTTTTGGAGGAATTTTGTATAATGTAGCGGGAAAATTAAAATTATCGGATGTATTATAGTCACAGTTTTCAAAACATGTGCCTCCAGAAGATCCTTCACAATGATCTCCTAATTCATTTCCTAATTCCCAACAAAAAAAGGTAGGTTCATTCTTATTCGCAATATTTGTATATTTATTAACATGTTCCAAGTAAGATTGGATATAATTTTTAAATCGTGTTTTTGCAGCGTCACTAGTAAAAAAGTCTTCATTTGGATCGGTTATAAAAACGTTATAATTTCCATTATAAAAACAATATTGATCTGTCCACGGACCAAATATTTTAATCCCCTTTTGTTTGCATTGATATACCGTATAATCAATGATATCCCATGCTGCTTCATTAATAGGGACGGATGTTGAACCTTTTTCCGCTTGTTTTGGTAAGAGAGAATGAGGAGAAAAAGAACTATTGCCAATCGTATGAGAACGAATACAAGTTGCTTTCATTTCCACAGCGGCCTGAATTACTTCATCTACTTGTTCTTTTGTAGGAGGAACATAACAGTTTTGTTGATCCGCAGACACAACAAGCAAACCTAACCATTTTACATTTGGACCTATAGGAAACCATGGAATTCCCATATTTGTGAAATTGAGATTAATTGGATCCCATTGAATAAATGAAGAATATGGATTATTAGATCTGTTATCCAACAGAAAAAAATGATAAGAAAAAGATTTCCAAGAATCAAATGGAGCTTCAAGATGAATTTCCACTATTGTGTTTTCTTTTCCCGTTATGGATTTTGTCGTAACGAGAGGATAGATATTCAAAGGATTTGGATACGATGAAGTGGAAACCGTTCCCGATACTGCTCCCTCAAATCCTATATCATAAGGAGTTGTTGTTGTGTACTTGATTGTCATGGATTTTGAAGAACAATATCCACTTCCTTGAAATTGCCATACACGTTTTCCAGATTGACCAATTATCTGAAAATCAAGATTCGCCCATAATAAAACACAAGAAGAATCTGATGTTATAGAGGAAGAACAAGTAATAGAAGTAAGATAAGAAGAAGGATAAATAGCCAAATTTTGAAGAGACAGAAAAGAAAGAATAGAATCACAAGAGACTAATTTAGAACAAGAAATAACCATTTTTTTTTTGTATCTAATAATATCTAAAATATTTATTTTTCTCTATGGTTTTTTTTTAATAAAATTGATTTTGCAAAAAAATAAATATTAGAAATGTCTGTTGAAATGTGT
>RGVT01000331.1 GCA_010027105.1 Planctomycetia bacterium | reverse complement strand
CCCCGCCGGACCGGTGGTGGTCACCTACTCGCAGGACAGCGGCTGGGGAACCGGTTTCACCGGCACCTTCAAGATCAAGAACACCGGCACGACCGCGATCAGCGGCTGGACGCTCGAGTTCGACCTCAAGGGCTCGATCGTCAACATCTGGAACGCCACGATCGTCAGCCGCGTCGGCACGCGCTACGTGATCCGGAACGAATCGTGGAACGGCACGATCGCGCCCGGAGCGGAGATCTCGCTCGGCTTCCAGGTCGACGGCCTCGCCGGCGAACTGCCGACGAACAGGAAGTTCAACGGCGTCACCCGGTAGCGACGACGCCAGGCTCGATCGCGGCAGGAGCAGTTCGCCGTCCACCCGGGAACGGTGGAAGGACGCGTTCCCCGGTCGGGATCGGGAGCGATCTCGTGGTGCCTCCGCAACGCAACCCGTGGGGGAGCGGCTGCGGCACCCGGGGAACGACACCTTTTTCTACTCGGCGGGCTCGACTCCTCGGGCCGGGAAGGCCGCGGGCCGTGCGGGGGTTCGGCAAGTGGCGGAGGCTGGCCGGGCCGCGCCCGCCTCGGCGTGCCGGTCGGAAAGCGTGGGGTTTTCGCGCGCCGGTGTCGATACCCCCTGGCGTCGCAGCCACGGCCCGGCCGGCGCGAATCCCGCACACGGGGGCAGGCACCCATGGGACCAGACACGATTCCATTTCCGGGCGTCCGGACCCGCGACGCCACCCGGCCTCGCCCGGCCGTCTTCCGGGCACTCGGGCGCGACGACCCGCCGGCGACGATCGAACTCGACGGCGAGACGTTTCGGCTCCTCGAGATCCTCAAGCACGACTCCTGGGCCGCCACGGCCACCTACCGCTCCGCCACCCGCACCGCGAAGTGCAAGTTCAACCGGACGCAGCCGGTGCTGCTCGTGCCGCTGGGGTGGCTGGGTCGGCTGCTCGCCGCCCGGGAGGCCTGGTTCATGGATCGCCTCCACGGCATCCCGGGGATTCCCGAGCCGCTCGGCGGGGTGCGGGTGGGCGGCCGCAGTGTCCCCCACGCCGTCGCCCACGTGTGGATCGAGGGCCGCGCCCTGGCCGAGGGAGAATGGGTCGACGATCGGTTCTTCCCGGCGCTGGCGGCGATCCTGCGGGCGGTGCACCACCGCGGCGTCGCCCACGTCGATCTCCACAAACGGGAAAACCTGCTTGTGGACACCGCGGGACGGCCGCACCTGATCGATTACCAGATTTCGTTCGGGGTCGCGCCGGGCGGCGTGGCCGCCCGCGTCTTCGGCGGCCTGTTGCGGATGCTGCAGCGGTGCGACGAATACCACCTGCTCAAACACAGGTTGAAGCATCGGCCCGATCAGGTCAGGCTGTCGCTTCACGACCTCGAGCGCATGCGGCCCTGGTGGATCCGGCTGCACCGCTGCGTGGCCGTGCCCTTCCGCACGACGCGTCGTCGGCTGCTCACGGCACTGCGCATCCGCTCGGCGACGGGCCATGCCTTCACCGAGGCCTTTCCCGAGATCGCCCACCGCCGGGCCGCCTGAGCCGCAGGCCACGCGGGCGATCCCGCCGCGCCGCTCGCGGAGGCGATCCGGCCTCGGGTATCCTGCGGCGAGTGGCGGCGCTCCCCACCGGCGCTCCCGCTTCCGGGCGACTAGCTCAATTGGTCAGAGCACCTCGTTTACACCGAGGGGGTTGGGGGTTCGAGTCCCTCGTCGCCCACTGCACGCCGCGGACAGTGCGCTATCCGACGGGCTCGGACATGACAGGCTGAAGCTTGTCGGACATGACAGGCTGAAGCCTGTCGGACATGACAGGCTGAAGCCTGTCGGACATGACAGGCTGAAGCCTGTCCTACGGCGCGCCGCGGCAGCCCTTCGGGCCTGCCCCGGCTTCCAGCGACCGCTCGGCTGGAGGCCGAGCGTCGCGGTCGAGGCAAACCTCGGCTTTGCCTCCGACCGCCCTCAGCCCGCCGGGTCCATGGATGGCCCGGCGGGCGTATCTTTAGAAACAGTCGTTGCGGACTTCCTGGATGATCAGCTCCTTGAGCCTGCAGATCGCCTGCTGCTCCTGGGCCTTGGCGTCGCGCCAAAACTGCTTCAGCTCCTCCCGCCACTCGGCGTTGGCGATGTACTGGTCGTACCGCCACAGCGAATCGAGGCGGCGGCTCAGCTCGTGGACGAGGTCGTGGTCGTGGTCGGCACAGCCGGACGTTTCACCCAGGTGGCTCAGTTCCTTTTCGGCGGCGAGATACATGGCGGGGGCTCCCTCGTGACGGAAGGTGCTGCGGGAACGGCCCTCCGTGGCGTCGTCTCCCGCACCGGTGCCTGCGGGACGCCGCAACACTGTCGCGGTCCGCACGGCGAATCAAGCCCCCGCGTCCCCCGGGAGTTTTCCGCGTCGCGGCCGCGGGACACTTGGCCCACCGGTCGGCGGTGACCCTGACGGTCGGAACGGTCGAGCGGCCGCGGGCCGCGCGACGCCCGCAGATCGTCCCGCCGAACGGCTGTCGGATCGCCGCTCTTTTTCCTACACTTCGTTCCGGAGCCGGCTCAGGGG
>RGVT01000034.1 GCA_010027105.1 Planctomycetia bacterium | reverse complement strand
ATCGAGTTGCCGTTGTCGGCACCGATTCCACGCTCGGAGAGCACGAGCGTCTTGCTCAAACCATCGGTGATCTCCTTCATCTGGATCGCTTTCGGCGGCGACGACACCGTCTGATTATTCCAGATGAACGCTCCACGACGGATGTCGTTGTTCCAGACCGAATTTCGGTCGCCGTTGCACATGACGTAGTTGCGGGTGCCTCGCGGCGGCGACTCACCCGCGCCGCGCGGAAAGAAGTCGGACGGACACAGATAGACCTCGATCGTTTTTTGATAGGACGGATACGCCCACTTGCTGTACGACGCGCCGCCCCCTGGAGTGCCGCCGCTATAGAGCGGTTGATAGACGTCGTTGTAGTCGATGTAGGGCAGCAGGCTCTGGAAGCCGCCCTTCATCCACGTGTTGACGCTGTCGGAGCAGGTGATGCCGGCGCAGTTGTCGAACTGCAGCTGCGGGAAGGTTTTTTTGGCGTCGTGAAAATTGTGCAGGCCGACGCCGAGCTGCTTGAGGTTGTTCATGCAGCTGCTGCGGCGGGCGGATTCCCTCGCGATCTGCACCGCCGGGAGCAGGAGGCCGACGAGCACGCCGATGATGGCGATGACGACGAGCAGCTCCACGATCGTGAAGCCGCTCCGACAAGGACGCGGGCGCATGACGTCTCCTCGAACGGTGCGGGGCAGGCCCACGGCCGAGGAAGACGCGCACGCTGCTGCGTCGGGACGGTCCTCGTCCGCGGGCTCGACTCAGTCGGCAGGATTACCGACTCACGCCCGGCGGGGCGGCGGCCCATCGGGAGCGGCGCGGCTCCCTTCCGTCGAGACATCGAAAGCCGCGACGCGACCAGTGCACTCGGCCGCTCGCATGGAGATGCAGGTCGCGGCCGGCGGCAGCGACACTCCGACCAGAAACCATTCCGCGGCGATGCCTTGGCAGGCCCGCAACGCGCGGAGCGAGACGCACCGGACCGATTCGACCGCCGGCTCGTCGGCAGCGGCCGGAGGAGCCGCCTCTGCCGCGCAACACGCAGGCTCGGCGTCCTCGACGAGCGCCGCACAGCAGGCGGCCGATGCGGCAGCGCAGCACGATTCGGTCTTGGTCGGCTCAGCTGCAATCCGGCGCGAGAGCGCCGTGATCACGCCCGGCTCGACCTTCCGCGCCCGGGCCCAGGCGAGCAGTTCGGCGGGCGTGTTGCAGCAGCAGTTCGCGAAGCACTGCTCGGCCGTCGTGCAGCCGCAGGGCTTGTCCATGCAGGGGAAGGGCCGCGAGCGATCCTTCCCGGCCGTCCGCTTGGCCGCGGCGGCTGACTGCGGGCCATGCCCGATGCCGAGCGGCAGCGGCAGCCCCGACACGACGACCGTGTAGCCGGCCAGTGCCAGCCAGATCGTCGCCCGGCGAAGAGGAGTGTCGCGCATACGTTTCGCGAGACTACTCCCGCGGCGAGGAGCACACCAGTGGCGGCAGAAACGGGGGCTCGGGCCAAGGGCTCGGCATGACAGGCTGAAGCTTTTAGGTACGGGCATGACAGGCTGAAGCCTGTCTTACGTGGAGGCATGACAGGCTGAAGCCTGTCCTACAGCGCTTGCAGGGTGGCGACGGCGGCGGCGAGTTCGGCCTGGGCCTGGAAGGCGTCGATCGGTTCGAGGCCGATCCAGCCGCGGTAGCCCCGCTCTTCGAGCGTCGCGAGCAGGTTCGGCAGATCCACCTGGCCGCTGCCGAGAATCACCGCCCGGCCGTGCCCCTTGAAAGCCCCCTGGATCGCGTCGGTGGCGTGGACGTGGCCGATGTGGCCGGCGAGGCGCTCGACGGCGGCGACGGGGTCGTGCCCGTGCACGACGAGCGCGCCCGTGACCAGATGGGAGAGCAGCGAGCCGTCCGGAAGGCCGTCGATCACCCGCACAAGATCCGCGGGGCTCGACCGGCCCGCCTCGGCCGCGAGCGTGCAGCCCACGCGCTGGCCCCAGGCGCCGAGATCGGCGAGCACGTCGAGCAGGAGCCGCCAGCGCGGGTTGGGTGGGTCGTCGGCCGCCGAGGGCGGCGGGATGTCGCCGACGTGATTCAGGAGCACGGCGGCGCCGAGGGCGTGGGCCGCCTCGAGCGCCGCCTTCGTGGCCGCGATCCGCCCCTCGAGCCGATCGGCGTCGGCATAGCCGCCGCGGGTGGGAAACGCGGCCGCCGCCACCACGAGCCCCTCGTCGGCGAGCCACTTGCGGATCTGGCGGATGCCCGTCTGCGAGAGCTGCTCGGCCGCGACTCCCGTGCGCAGGTCGAGTTCCACGCCGTGGATGCCGAGCTCCCGCGCTTTCCGGAGGGCGGTCCGCAGATCGCGGGCGAGGAGGTGCGTGGGAACGGAGAGCCGGGAGGTGTCCATGCGGTGACGATCGGGGATGGTCGCGGGGCGAGGTCGGGCGATTGTATCCTTGCGTGCATGGTTCCGATCGACCGCGTGACCGGTGAACTCGAAAGGATCGCGCCGCTGCGGCTGGCCGCGGAGTGGGACGCGGTCGGTCTCCTCGTGGGGTCGCGCCGCGCTTCGATCGCGCGGGTCATGACCTGCCTCACGCTCACGCCCGCGGTCGCGGCCGAGGCGGTGCAGACGGGCGTGGACCTCGTGGTCAGCCACCACCCCCTGCCCTTTCGCCCCGTCGCGCGTCTCACGGCGGCGTCGGCCACGGGCCGCGTGCTCCTCGACCTCATGGGGGCGGGAATCGCCGTCTGGAGCGGGCACACGGCCTGGGACTCGGCCGCGGGGGGCATCAACGACCAGATCGCCGCCCTGCTTCGCCTCGAACATGTGACCCCGATCACGCCCGACGAGGTCTACCCGCTCGCGGGCGTCGGCCGCGCCGGGGCGGCGGCCGCGGGAACGACCGTCAGGGAACTCGCCCGCCGGGCCGGCGCCGCCCTGGGCGCCACCGCCGTCGAACTGGCCGGCGCAGCCGATCGTGCCGCCGGCCGCGTGGGCATCATCTGCGGATCCGGAGGCGACCTCGTGGCGGATGTGGCCGCAGCCGGCTGCCAGACGTTTCTCACCGGCGAACTCAAGCTCCACGAGGCCCTGGCCGCCGTGGAGCACGGCCTCGCCGTCATCGCCGTCGGCCACCACGCGAGCGAGCGATTTTCGATGGACGTGCTCGGCCGCCGGCTCGCCGAGGCGCTCCCGGGGCTGGAATGGCGGCCGAGCAGCGCCGATACCGACCCGTTCGCCTGGCAGGCGATTTGATCGGCGCGGTTTTGGCGCTACACTTGCCCGGTTGTTTCGCAGTCGAATGTTCCGGCAGTTGTGGCGGCTCCCGTGGCACGATTCCTCACCGCTCTCCCGGTCTTCAACGAGGCCGGTCACGTCGCCGCGGTGCTCGACGAGGTGCTGCGGCACGCGCCGCACGTGCTCGTCGTCGACGACGGCTCCACCGACGGCACCGCCGAACTGCTCGCCGGCCGCCGCGACGTCGCCGTCGTGCGTCATCCGCAGAACCGCGGCTACGGCGCCGCGCTCGCGACGGCGTTCGAAGCGGCGCGGTCCGGCGGCTGGGACGGCCTCGTCACGATCGACTGCGACGGCCAGCACCAGCCGCGGCTGATCCCCGAGTTCACGGCGGCCCTCGAGGCGCGGCGGGCCGACATCGTCAGCGGCAGCCGCTACCTCGCGAGGTTTCCCGGCGACACGCCGCCCCCCGCAGCCCGCCGGCGGATCAACGCCGAGATCACCGCGGAGTTGAACGCCCGCCTGGGCCTCGCGCTCACCGACGCATTCTGCGGGTTCAAGGCCTACTCGCGCCGGGCGCTCGACAGGCTGCGGCCGACGGAGACGGGCTACGCGATGCCCCTCGAGGCGTGGGTGCAGGCCGCCGCGGCCGGGCTGACGATCGTCGAACTGCCGGTGCCGCTTGTGTATCTCGATCTGGCGCGGAGTTTCGGGGGCGCACTGGACGATGCGGCGACGCGTCTGGCCTACTACCGGCGCGTGCTCGATCGCGCGGAGTCGGCGGTGGCCGCCGCGGCGGGCGCGGCCCCCTGACCGCGGCCGATCCGTCCATGCCCCCATCCCGACGCACCCTCGCGGCACCCGAGCGCTCGGGCGGCAGGCTGGTGGAGCCACCCGTGCACGCGGCGCCCGAGCGGCCGGCCGACTCGATCGAGACGCTCGTCGACAACAACCGGCTCCTGCGGGCCGCCTTCGACACGCGGATCGGGGATCTCCGGATGTGGGAGCTGGTCGCCGCCACCCGCCGCGAGGTGCTGACGGTGGCGGCGGAATACACGCAGAGCTACCGCGACGCCGAGCGGCCCTCCGACATGGCCGACTGGATCGCGCGGCCGATCGTGATGGGGGGGCACCAGCCGGAACTCTTCCACGCCGGCGTGTGGCTGAAAAACTCCGCCCTCGATGCCTACGCGCGGGCCGTGTCGGGCACCGCCATCAACCTCGTGGTCGACACCGACCGCTGCGTCCGCGCCTCGGTGGGGGTGCCCGTCGGCACGCCCCGGGAGGCGCACCTGGAGGTGGTGCCGTTCGACGCACCGGCGCCGGAGATGGCCTGGGAGGAGCGGGCGATCGCCGACCGCGACGTGCTCGCGGCCTTCGGCCCGCGGGCCAGCGCCCTCGTCGCGCCACTCGAGCCGAACCCGATCCTGAGGCGCTGGTGGCCGCTGGCGGTGGACCGCGCGGCGGAGTGCCAGCGGCTCGGGCTGGCGCTGGCGCAGGCGCGGCACGCGCTCGAGGCGCGGTTCGGCTGGGAGACGCTCGAGGTGCCGGTGAGCGAGCTCGTGCGGCTGCCCACCGTGATGGTGTTCACCGGCTGGCTGCTCGCCCACTGCCGGCAGTTGCACGAGGCCTACAACGGGGCGCTGGCCGGCTACCGGCGGGCGCACCGGGTGCGCGGCCGCGGCCGGCCCGTCCCCGACCTCGCGGTGCGCACCGACCAGGCCGGCGACGGCACCTGGCACGAAGTGCCGTGGTGGCTCTGGTCGCGCGACGACCGGCGCCGGCGCCGGGTGTTCGCCCAGGCCGCCGCGTCGGGCACGCTCACGCTCTCCGACCTCGAGACCGTGCGGGTCGAGCTCCCGATCTCCCCCGACACGTCGCCGGCGAAGTGGGTCGACGCGCTGTCGCGGATGGAGGAGCACGCCCTGCGGCTGCGGCCCCGCGCGATCGTGACGACGATGCTCGCCCGCCTGATGATCGCCGACGTGTTCGTGCACGGGATCGGCGGGGCGGTCTACGACCAGCTCACCGACGCGATCGTCAGCCAGCTCACCGGCTGCGACCCGCCGCGGCACGCCGTGGTGACGGGCACCCTGCGGCTGCCGGTGGACGGGCTGTTTCCCGAGTTCGCCGCCGACGACCCGGCTGCCGACCTGGCGGCGGTGGACCGGCTGCTCCGCGACCTCGAGTTTCATCCCGAGCGGCACCTGGGGCCGGTCGACGCGCGGCCGGCCGAGATCGAGGAGCTCGTGCGCCGCAAGCGGCACTGGATCGAGACCCACCCCACCGCCACGCTCGCCCGTCGGCGCTGCCACGAGATCCGCGCCGTCAACGAGCGACTCCAGCCGCGCGTCGATGAGATCCGCCGCGCCGCGCTCGACCGGGTGGGCCCGCTCGCCGCGCGGCTGCGGGCCCGCGAGGTGCTCCGATCCCGCGAGCATCCGTGGTGTTTTTTCCCGGAAAAGACGCTGCGGGCGTTCCTGCTACTGGAAAACGACTGAGGAGCGCCGTATCTTTTCGCCCAACGGACTGAGTTGCGACTCCAGGGAAAGGAGGGATCATGCGTCGATCAGATCGGGCACCCGGGCGTTCCACGGCGCGGGGCTCCGCCGGCCACGCGGCCGGTCAGATGGTGCAGGCGGCGGGGCGGACGAAGAAGGCCCGGCAGGAGCGTTCCCAGGCGGTCGCCACCATCGAGATCCGGCCGGCCGGCACCGTGGTGAGCCGTCGCGGAGCCTCCAGGCGGCCGGCGATCCGCCACCTGCCGGAGCATCCGGCCGTGCCCGTCGCACCCCCCTCCTGGATGCTCGAGGAATGCCACGTCGCCCCGGCCCGGGCCGGCGACCAGAGCGAGATCCTCCAGCTGCTCGCCGGCCTGCCCGCCGCCCCCACGAAGGCCGAATTCCACGCCGCCGTCGACCATCCCGACCACGACGCCGCCAACCGGCTGGTGGCCCGGCTCGCGGGCCGGATCGTCGGCCATGTCGAGGTGATGCCACGGACGGTGCTCCTCGACGGCGCGCCGATCGCGGCGGCCGCGATCGACCGCGTGGCGGTGCTGCCGGAATGCCGCGGAGCCGGCCACGGCCAGCGGCTGGTGCAGGCCGCCGAGGATCGGATGCGGCAGTGCGGCGCGTGGGTCGGGCTCGCCCGCACCCGGATCGCCGCCTCCTTCCACGAGCTCGGGTGGGCCGTGCTCGGCCGAGACTGCGCGACGCCCGGCCGGCCCACGGAGATCCTCGCGCGGCTCCTCGAGGGCCCGCCGCGGGCGGGCGAGCCGGTGACGATGCGGCAGTGGCGGCACGTCGAGCTGCCCGCCATCCTGCGCATCTACCGGCAGAACGCCGCCCGGTTCGTCGGCCCGCTCGACCGGAGCGAGGCCTATTCGCGCTGGCTCATCAGCCGCGGCGCGTTCGACTCGATCATCGTCGCGCTCGTCGGCCAGGATCGCTATGAATTGCACGAGACGACGGCGCGGATCGTCGGCTACGCGATCCAGTCGGGCAACCGCGTGCTCGAGCTCATGGCCGACCCGGAGTTTCCGGGGCTCGAGCGCGAGATCCTGGCCCGCGTCTGCGCCGAGGCGGTGGAGAACGACCGCCAGGAGATCGTCTACGAGGCCGGCGCGTCCGACCCGCTTCACGCCGCGGTCGCGGGGGGCGAATCGGCTGCGGCGGTCGCGGGAGACCGGATGATCGTGGCCAAGTTGTTCCGGCCGCTGGAAACCCTCACGGCCCTGGTGCCGAACTTCGCCCGGCGGATCGCCGCGGCGGGGATCCGCGAGCCGGTGGAACTCGGCCTCGAGGCCCCGAGTTTCCGCGGGTCGATCATCGTCTCCGAGGCGGCGAAGGGGGAGGCGAAGGCGACGGTGCAGGCGGGCCGCGTGGGCCGCAGCTACCTGCGGCTCCCGGCCGACGAGCTCGCCCGGCTGGTGCTCGGCCAGTGCGACCCGCAGGAGGCGGTCGCCGCCGGCCGGTTGGAGCCGTCGACGCAGGTGGCCGTGAAACTCGCGGCGCAGCTCTTCCCGCGGACGCCGCTGTGGTGCCCGATGTGGGACGATCTTCCGGCGTAGGGAAAAAGGTGACAGCCACCAAATCTGGGCAAGACAGGAAAGCCTGCCTCCCAAACCTCCCAGATTTGGTGGCTGTCACCTTTTTTTTCTTCGCCGCGGCCGGGTTCGTAGGCTGGGTATGCCAAGCCGGCGGCGGGCGCGCCCCGCCGGCCCCGGCTGATCGCGTGGCCGACCTCGAGCGGGAGGCCGAGCAGACCGGCCGCGCGGCGTGGGGCCACTGGGGCGCCGTGGCCGAACGCTTCGTCGAGTGGTCGAACCATTCGAACCGGCTGATACCGGTCTACACGTTCGGGCTCACTCTCGACGCAGTCGCCGGCTCGAAGAGCCCCTACCGAGACGCCGCGCGCCTCGAAGCGCTCTACGGCCGCCTGCCCGAGGGGACGCTCAATCCCGCAGCCGACTACTTCGACCAGACCGACATCCATCGCCTGCAGCTCGCCGCCGCCGCCGCCGGCACCAAGAGGATCATCCTCGTCGTCTTCGACGGCCTCGACTGGACGACGACGCGCACGGCGGCGATCGCCGCCACCGGCCGCGACGCCTACGCGTCCGGCCGCGGCACCGGTTTTTCCTTCCAGGATTATCGCGGTGCGCCGACCGACTTCGGCTTCTGCGTCACGAGCCCCGCCAACGACGGCACGACCTTCGACGTCGACGCCCAGGCGGTGAAGAATCCCGGCGGCACGACGGGGGGCGGCTACGACGCCGCGCTCGGCGGCGCGACGCCGTGGGACACCCGGGTCGATCTCCGCTACCTCACCGGGCGCAGCCGCGAGCGGCCGCACGCGGTCACCGACTCGGCCGCCTCGGCGACGAGCCTGTGCAGCGGCCGCAAGACCTACAACGACGCAATCGGCGTCGATCCCGACGGAGCATCGCTCGAATCCGTCGCCGTCACGCTCCAGCGGCAGGGCTTCGCGGTGGGCGCCGTGTCGAGCGTGCCGGTGTCGCACGCCACGCCGGCCTGCGCGTATGCCAACAACGTCAGCCGCGACGACTACCAGGACATCGCCCGCGACCAGCTCGGCCTACCCTCGATCTCCCACCGCACCGAGCCCCTGCCGGGGCTCGACGTGCTCGTGGGCGGCGGATTCGGCGCCGACGTCCGTGAAGACAAGGGGCAGGGAGCCAACTTCGAGCCCGGCAACAAGTACGTTGCCGAATCGACCCTCGCGGCGATCGACGTGGCCGGCGGCGGCCGCTACCGCCTCGCCCTGCGCACGCCTGGCCGCCGCGGGGCCGACGTGCTCGCGGAGGCGGCGAGGGCATGCGTCGCCGACGGGCGGCGGCTGTTCGGGTTCTTCGGGGCGGGCGAGGGGCATCTGCCGTTCGCGACGGCCGACGGCCGGTTCGATCCGGTGGTGGTGGATCCGGCCGTGCGCGAGAAACTCGAGGGGCTCAAGAAGAAGTACAGCGCGCCGATCCGCTACACGCCCGCCGACATCACGGAAAACCCCACGCTCGCCGAGATGGCGACCGCCGCCCTCGACGTGCTCGCCGCGCGGGGCGCCTTCTGGCTGATGGTGGAGGCGGGCGACGTCGACTGGGCCTGCCACGCCAACAACATCGACAATGCAATCGGCGCCGTGAAGAGCGGCGACGCGGCCGTGCGGGCCATCTTTCGCTGGATCGAGACCCACGGCGGCTGGGCCGACACGGCCGTGATCGTGACGAGCGACCACGGCCACCTGTTCGTGCTCACCGATCCGGCCGCCTTCGCTCGGTAACGCTGCCGGCTCGGGGGCGGCAAAAGTCTCCTCGCGTGGGCTGCGGCAGCCCAAGGCTCGTCGAGCGTTCGCCGACCCCCTCGCCTGTCCGTCTCCGCGGCGAGGCCGCTCTAGCGACCGCGGGCGCCGGCGAGCCACTCGTCGGCCCACTTTCGCACGCCGTCGACACCCTTCCTGTGGCAGAAGTCGCCGAGCGTCTCCCCGGCGTGCCGCTCCGCCTTGTAGCAGGCGAGGACGGCAGTGATCTCCTGTGAAAGCTCCTCGAACGGCACGACGTCCTTGTAGTGCTCGTTGAGCCGGTCGCCGAGGAGCCGGCCGCCGAGGAAGATCGTGTACTTGCCGAGCGTCCGGCCGACGATCCCGATGTCGGAGTTGTAGGGGCGGGCGCAGGCGTTGGGGCAGCCCGTCATCCTGAGCGTGAAGGCGTCATTCGCGAGACCGAGTTTCGCCACCTCCGGCTCGAGCGAATCGATGAGCCCGGGGAGCACCCGCTCGCTCTCGGCGACCGCGAGGCTGCAGGTGGGGAGGGCCACGCAGGCCATGCTCCAGCGGCGGAGCGTAGAAATTTCTTCGGACGTCTTCACGCCGTGGTCGTGGAGGATCTTCGCGATCCGCTCGCGGTCGGTGATGGACAGGTCGGTGAACAAGAGGCTCTGGTGGGCGGTGATCCGCACGCCGGACTTGATCTCGCGGAGGATGCGCCTGAGGGCCGTCTTGAGTTTGAAGTCGCCCGTGTCGTGAACGCGGCCATTCTCGACGTTGAACCCGTAGAAGAATTTTCCGTCGCCCTGCTCGTGCCAGCCGATGTGGTCGTCGAAGCCGTGGACGTCGGCCGGATGGCAGGGGGCGAGCGGCTTGCCGAAGTATTCCTCGACCTTCTTGCGGAAGTTTTCCAGGCCCATGGTGTGGATCGTGTACTTGAGCCGGGCGACTTTCCGATCCGAGCGGTTGCCGTAGTCGCGCTGCACCTTGACGATCGCCTCGGCGATCGCGAGCACGTCCTCCGGCGGCACGAAGCCGAGCCTCTTCGCCAAGGCGGGAAACGTCTTCGCGGCGCTCGGCGTCACGCCCATGCCGCCGCCGGCGAGCACGTTGTAGCCCAGGATTGTTCCATGTTCGTGGACGACGATGAACCCGAGATCGTTGGCGTAGACGTCGGTGCAGTTGTCCTCGGGCAGCGCGAAGGCCGTCTTGAACTTCCGGGGAAGATACGTGCGGCCATAAATGGGCTCGTGCTCGACCACGCCGGCCGGCTCCACGACCGCGTCCTTCGCGTTGCCTCCCGCGAGCGTCTTCTCACCGGTGTCGGGATCGGTGAGCCAGATCTCGTAGTAGGCCCGCGTCCGCGGGGCGAGGTGCTTCGCCAACTCGTCGAGCGTGGCCTGCATCTCGTCGCGAATCGGATTGCCGTGGAGCGGCGCCGGGCAGCACATGATGTTGCGCTCGACGTCGCCGCAGGCCGCGAGCGTCGTCAGATGGTTGGCGTGCACCTTTTGCATGAAGTCCTTGAGATCCCCCTTCACGACGCCGTGGTGCTGGATCGACTGGCGGGTCGTGAGCCGGATCGTGCCGTTGCCCAGTTCGTCCCCCATGTCGATCGCGGCGAGGAGTTGCTCGGCGGAGAGTTTTCCGCCCGGCACGCAGGTGCGGATCATGAACGAGATCTGCCGCTCGCTCTTCTTGCCGTCGACGGCCTTGCGGGTCTCGCGGTCGTCCTGCTGGTAGGTGCCGAAGTTCTTGAGCAGGTGGATCGACGGCTTGCCGAATCCGGGGGCCCGGTCCACGAGTTCCTTGGCGATGTCGCCGCGGAGGTAGTCGCTCGCCGCCTTGGCGACCTCGACGGCGCTGGGCTTGGCGGCTGCAGCGGGGGACGATTCGTCGGCCATGGGTTCCTCGTTTCAAATCAGTTCAGGATAGGCGATCGGCCGCGGTGGGGCCAGCGGAAGCCCTCGCGCGAGTTCCGCGGCGTCCCCTGCACGCGCCGCTCAGGCCGCCCGGGCCCGCGCGATCCGCGATCGCCGCATGCGGGCTTCAACCCTCGCCGGCAGACCGTATCCTTGACGCCGATGCCAGTCGCCGTGCTGCGTTTCTCCACCATCGCTCTCGTGCTGTTCACCGCGCTCGCGCAGGCCAGCGAGCCGTTCCCGCCGGAGCTCGTCGAGTTTGGCCCGCCATCGCCACAGCCGCTCTTCGCCGGCGGCGGGCCCGACGCCTGGGATCGCGATCTCCGCGAACGGGGCTGGATCCGGCGCGACGGGAGCCGCTGGTCGCTCTGGTACACGGGCTCGAACCCCGACCGCGACACAGTGCGCCGCCTCGGCCTGGCCACGAGCGCCGACGGCCTCAACTGGACGCGGTCGTCCGCCAATCCGCTCGTGCGCGACGCCTGGGTCGAGGACGTGTGCGTCGTGCGGCACGCCGGGTGGTATCGGATGTTCGCCGAGGGCGAGCACGACATCGCCCACCTGCTCGTGTCGTGCGACGGCCTGCGCTGGCGGCGCTGCGGCCCGCTCGAGATCCGCCTGGCCGCGGGCGGGCCGATTCCCGACGGGCCGCGAGGCACGCCGGCGGTGTGGCTCGAACGCGGCGTCTGGCACCTCTATTATGAGCGGATGGACCGCGGCGTGTGGCTCGCGACCTCGCGCGACGGCCGCGTGTTCACGAACGTCTCCGACGAGCCCGTGCTGGCCTGCGGCCCCGAGCCCTACGACCTGCACGCGATCGCCGTCGACCAGATCGTGCGGCACGCTGGCCGCTGCTACGCCTTCTATCACGCGAGCCCGCGGGAGGACCGTGCCGCCTGGCAGACCTGCGTCGCCACCAGCACCGACCTCGTCCACTGGACGAAGTACGCGGCCAACCCGCTCCTGCCGGTCGATCCGGAGGCGCCGAAGCGGTCGAGCGCCACGCTCGTGCACGACGGCGAACGCTACCGCCTCTACACCACGCATCCCGACGTCCGGGTGCGGTTCGGAACATGGCCGTTTCCTTCCCTGGAACGTCACTCCACACACCCGCGCCCCGCTGCCACCATTCCGGAGGACATCCCGCCGATGAAGACGCCGCTGCACGCACCCACGGCCCGCCCGTTCGGCACGCTTCCCGACGGCCGCATATGTTCACTCTACACGCTCGAAGTGCCGGGCGGCTGGCGGGCCGAGATCACCGACTACGGCGCGATCCTCGTGCGCATGCTCGTCCCTGCCGCCAACGGCCGGCCCGTCGACGTCGTCCTCGGCTGCGACGATCTGGCCGGGTATCTCGGCACGCACCCCTACTTCGGCGCCACCTGCGGCCGCGTGGCCAACCGCATCGCCGGCGGCACGTTCGATCTCGATGGCAAGACCTACTCGCTCGCGAAGAACAATGGCGCCAACCATCTGCACGGGGGCCTGGTCGGCTTCGACAAGAAACTCTGGAAGGCCACACCCCGGCTATCCGACCGCGGGCCGGCCGTCGACTTCGAGGTCGTCTCGCCCGCCGGCGACGAGGGCTATCCCGGCGCCGTCACGGCCCGCGTCACCTACACGCTCACGCCCGATGGCGAGCTGTGGGTCGAGATGTCGGCCACGGCCGATGCCCCGACGATCGTCAACCTCGTCCATCACTCCTACTGGAACCTCGCCGGCGAGGCCCCGGGGACGATCCGCGGCCACGAGCTCTCCGTGACGGCCGACGAGTATCTTCCCGTCGATGCGGGGGGCATACCGACGGGGACCTTTGCGGCCGTCGCCGGCACGCCGTTCGACCTCCGGCCCGAGCGCGCCCCCGTCGCCACGCTCGGCACGGCGATCGACGGCCTGCCCCCGACCTCCGACGGGAACAACCCGGGTGGCATCGATCACAACTACATCGTCCGCGGCTGGAAGCCCGACGGCCGCCTCCGGTCGGTGGCCATGCTTCGCGACCCGGCCAGCGGCCGCACGCTCGAAGTGCTCTCCGACCAGCCGGGCATCCAGGTCTACACGGGCAACTACCTCGACGGCAGCGTGCAGGGCAAAGGCGGCATCCCTTACGCCAGGCAGTCCGCGGTCTGCCTCGAAACGCAGAAGTTCCCCGACAGCGTCCACCATCGCGACTGGCCGACCGTGCGGCTCGATCCCGGCGAAACCTACCGCCACACCATGGTGCACCGCTTCAGCGTGCGGTGACCTTCGCTCGTCAGGTATCGAAATACAGGCAGAACTCGTACGGATGCGGCCGCAGGCGCATCGGGTCGATTTCCTTTTCGCGCTTGAAGCGGATCCAGGTGGCGATCACGTCGTCGGTGAACACGTCGCCGCGCAGCAAAAAGTCGTGGTCGCGCTCGAGGGCGGCGAGGGCCTCGTCGAGCGAGCCCGGCGCCTTCGGCACCTTGGCCAGTTCCTCCGGCGGCAGGTCGTAGATGTCGCGGTCGAGCGGCGGGCCGGGATTGAACTTGTTCTGGATGCCGTCGATCGCGGCCAGCAGGATCGCGGCGAAGGAGAGATAGGGATTGCAGGTTGGGTCGGGGCAGCGGAATTCGATCCGCTTCGTCTTGGGGCTCGCCGAATACATCGGGATCCGGCAGCTCGCCGAGCGGTTCCGCTGCGAGTAGGCGAGGTTCACCGGAGCCTCGTAGCCGGGGACGAGCCGCTTGTAGGAGTTCGTCGTGGGATTCGTGATCGCGAGCAACGCCGGGGCGTGCCGCAGGATGCCGCCGAGCGCGAAGAGGGCCATCTCCGAGAGGCCGGCGTAGCCCGAGCCCGCGAAGAGCGGGTGGCCGTCCTTCCAGAGCGAGATGTGGGTGTGCATCCCGGAGCCGTTGTCGCCGAAGATCGGCTTGGGCATGAACGTGACCGTCTTGCCGTGGCGCCGGGCCACGTTCTTCACGATGTATTTGTAAAGGCACATCTGGTCGGCCATGCGGACGAGCTCCTGGAACCGCATGTCGATCTCGCACTGGCCGGCCGTCGCCACCTCGTGGTGCTGGGCCTCGACGTCGATGCCGCACTGGATCATCGTGAGCATCATCTCGTTGCGGACGTCCATCAGCTGGTCGGAGGGCGGGCAGGGAAAGTAGCCCTCCTTGTGCCGGAGCTTGTGGCCGAGGTTCGGCGCCTCGGCGCGGCCGCGGTTCCACTCGGCCTCGACCGAATCGACATGGAAGTAGCCCTCGTGCGC
>RGVT01000330.1 GCA_010027105.1 Planctomycetia bacterium | reverse complement strand
GCCGTCTGCTTGGTCTTTTTGAACGGCTCTTCGTTGGCCTCGCCCGCCGTATCTCCTCGATACGGCTTGGCTCAGCCGCCTTCATCCGCTCAAAACTTGATCCGCTCAAAAATCCACGTCGCAGCCAATCCGTCCGACTTTTCAGACAGAGCCTAGCCGGCCCGGAAAAAAATCATCCCCGCAACGCCCCGCACTGGCGCTCCGCGTGAAACCCGGCGCGGCGGCGCGACGAGCCGGCAGGCGGCGGCCCGCTCACTGGGCGGCCGTCTCGGCGGCCCCGCGCCGGTCCAAAAACTCCACCTGGCAGCGCACGGCGGGCTCGCCCCCCGCGGGCCGGAGCAGGTGGAACACCCCCTGCGGGTCGAGCGTGCGGGCCCGGACGTTGTCGGCGAGATACACGGGGATGATCTCCCGCAGGACCCGCTCCTTCGGCTCCGGCGCGAGCACCGGAAACATCACCTCCACGCGCCGGAAGAAGTTCCGCGGCATCCAGTCCGCGCTCGCCAGGAACACCTGCGCGTCGTCGTCGGGACCGAAGACGTAGATCCGGCTGTGCTCCAGGAACCGGTCGACGACGCTGCGCACGCGGATCGTCTCGCTGAGGCCCTTCACGCCCGGCCGCAGGCAGCAGATCCCGCGCGCGACGACGTCGATCGGCACGCCGGCCCGGCTCGCCGTGTAGAGCGCCTCGATGACGCGGTGGTCGACGAGCGAATTGAGCTTGGCGAAGATCCGGGAGGGCAGCCCCGCCTCGGCCCGGCGGGTCTGCTCCTCGATCAGTTCGATCGTGCGGCGGTGCAGGTCGTTGGGGGCGACCACCAGCCGCTGCCAGTCGTGGCCCTGGGAATAGCCGGTGAGCAGGTTGAACAGCGCCGAGGCGTCCTCCGCCATGGCCTCGTCGGCCGTGAACAGCCCGAGGTCGGTGTAGATGAGCGCGGTCGTGGGGTTGTAGTTGCCGGTGCCGAGATGCACGTAGCGGCGCAGCCCGTTCCCCTCCTGCCGCACCACCATCGAGACCTTGCAGTGCGTCTTCAGGTCGAGGAACCCGAAGACGACGTGCACCCCGGCCCGCTCCAACTGCCGCGCCCAGCTGACGTTGTTGGCCTCGTCGAACCGGGCCTTGAGTTCCACCAGCGCCGTCACGTGCTTCCCGGACTCGGCGGCCGTGATCAGGGCCCGCGAGATCGGCGAGTCGCCGCTGGTGCGGTAGAGCGTCTGCTTGATGGCGAGCACCCGCGGGTCGTTGGCGGCGCTCGTCACGAACTCGACGACCGGATCGAACGACTCGTAGGGATGATGGAGGAGGATGTCCTGCCGGGCGATCGCCGCGAAGATGTCCTCGCCGCGCCGGCCGAGGCCGCGGGGCGTGCGGGGCGTGAACGGTCCGTCCTTGAGCCGCCCGTTGCCGGGCAGTTTGTAGAGTTCCCAGAGCGCCGTGAGGTCGAGCGGCCCGTCGATCGGATAGACCTCGCTGTAGCCCGAGCCCGCCACCCCGCCGCGGCCCGCCGAGCCGTTGTGCAGCTCCTCGTCCTCGATGATCAGCCGGGCGAGCGACTGGTCGGCCTTCGAGGCGATCTCGAGCCGCACGGCCTGCCCGCGCTGCCGGGCCTTGAGCCGCTCCTCGATGAGCCGCAGCATGTCGTCCGACTCCTGTTCGAGGAGCTCGAGGTCGCTGTCGCGGGTGATGCGGAAGGCGGTCCACGACTTCACGGAGAAGCCGCCGAAGAGTTCCGGCAGCCGGGCGGCCACCACGTCCTCGAGCAGGACGAACGACGTGCGGCCGGGCGCGAAGCCGTCGACCTTGACGATCCGCGGCAGCACCTGCGGCACCTGCACCACGGCGAACAGCCGCTTGGGGCCGAGCGCCTCGGCCGCGCCGCCGGCGACGTGATCGAGCATCACGCCGAGGTACAGCCCCCGGTTGTGGTAACGGGGCGACGGATGGGCCGGATCGACCGCCATCGGAGTGAGGATCGGCAGCGCGCGCTCGCGGAAGAACTGGTCCACCTGCTCCCGCTGTGCGGCCGACAGGCCGTCGTAGCGGAGCAGTTCGAACCCTTCCGCCGCCAGCGCCGGCCCGATGCTCTCCCGGAGGCAGCGGTATTGGCGGGCGACGAGCTCCTGGGTGCGGGCGGCGATCCGCTCGAGCTGCTCGAGGGGCCGCATGCCGTCGGCGGCGTAGTCCTGCGGGGCGCTCTCGCCGAACGCCTGTTCGCGGACCCCCGCGACCCGCACCATGAAGAACTCGTCGAGATTCGAACTGAAGATCGCCAGGAACTTGAGCCGCTCGAGCAGCGGATTCTCCGGATTCTCGGCCTCCTCGAGCACCCGGAGGTTGAACTCCAGCCAGCTCAGTTCGCGGTTGAGAAAGCAATCCTGGCCGAACGTGGTCGGAGGCGGGGCAGCGTCGGTGGCCATGGGTGAAAAGACGGGTGAGTGGCTGCTTGGACCGGGGAAGGAGACCGCAGTGTACCTTTGCATCGGGCCCGCCACAGTCCCCGGGCGATTCCACACGAAATCGACACATGATCCCCCGCCCCTCCCCGGCCTCGCCCGCCCGCGAC